>JBDLUB010000010.1:0-13297 GCA_039805525.1 Pseudomonadota bacterium
GGATGTTGATAAACCCCGTAATTTAGCCAAAAGCGTTACAGTCGAGTAATTCATCCAAAAGTAAGCTCGTTGTGGTCAAATAATAGGTGTGAAGAGCCTTTTTGATTCTCAATCTTCTTCGTATCATTCCATTTTGCTAAATCCACTCAAGCATGGCTTTAGTCTTTTGGTTTGCCTTGGCTTAACAGCCTGCGCTGTTGGTCCAGACTTTAAAAAACCTGATGCTCCAAAAGTTGCTTCCTACACTGAAAAACCAGTTTCATCAGAGTTAGCAACTGCACCGAGTATTGGTGGAACAAAACAGTCTTTAGATCCTGCTGCCGATATTCCTGCGGAGTGGTGGTCTCTGTATCATTCCCCTGAATTAGATGCGCTCATCAAGCAAGCTTTAAAACGGAATCCAACCCTAGCCTCAGCCGATGCAACTTTGCGTGCCGCCCAAGAAAATGCCAATGCAGTCTTTGGGTCTTTATTATTTCCAAGTATTGGTTTGGGAGCATCAGCAACGCGCCAACAAATTACCCCATCAACTTTTGGACTAAGTACTGGAAGTCCAACCATTTTTAATCGTTACAACACCTCGGTTTCGGTTAATTACAACCTAGATGTATTTGGTGGTGCACGTCGCGCAGTCCAAAGCGCCGAGGCCCAAGCAGAAATTGCTGGTTTTCAATTAGAGGGTGCTTATTTAAGTTTAACAGCCAATATTGTCACGACCGCAATTCGCGAGGCTGCACTCCGTGCTCAATACCAATCTAATCTAGAGATTTATGAGGCACAAAAAAATCTGGCTGATTTAATTAGCAAACAGCTTGAGATTGGTACGGCTTCGCGTGTTGATCTCACGTCTCAGACTGCGCTAGCAGCTAGTTCACAAATTGATTTATTAAACTTAGATAAAAATCTCTCATTTACCCGAAATCAATTAGCGGTTTATGTGGGCGATTTTCCTGGTAATGCGCAGTTGGCTAAGTTTGATCTGGCTAAACTGAACCTACCAGAGCGCATTCCACTTTCGATTCCATCGGATTTGGTACGCCAACGTCCTGATATTCGTGCCGCCGAGGCATATATCAAGTCAACGAATGCACTGGTGGGTGTGGCAACTGCCAATCTTTTACCTCAAATCACCTTAAGTGGTGCGATGGGCTCACAGGCTCTAACGACTGGCGCCTTATTTGGACCAAATGCCGCCATTTGGTCTGTGGCTGGCGGGGTATTTCAGCCTTTGTTTCAAGGAGGTGCACTACTAGCCCAACGGCGTGGCGCTATTGCAACCTATGAGGCAGCAGTATTTCAATATCAAGCCACTGTACTGAATGCATTTCAAGAGGTAGCAAATGCATTACAAGCGCTAGAGAGCGATGCACTTGCACTCCGGGCCGCTTCCGAGGCTGAGCGTAATGCCCTAGAGTACCTTAATTTATTAGAGCAGCAATACAAATTAGGTACCGGTAGTTATTTGGCTGTATTAATTGCACAGCAACAATATCAGCAAACCAAATTCCGCCTAATTGATGTGCAAGCAAGCCGTTTTGCTAATACTGCTGCATTATTTGCTGCGCTTGGTGGCGGCTGGTGGAATCGTAGCGGCCCAGCTTTTCAGGCGCAAGCCAGTGAGCAAGTTAACCCGCCTAAACAAAGTCATTAAGAGATCGATTCATGAATCTAGTTCATCAACTCATAGCATGGATAAAAAATACGCTTCTCACTGAGAAAACTCTTAGGCTGATCTGGGCGCCATTTGCTTGGATTGGAGCTCGTCTGCGCCCGCGTGAGCGTTTTAAAAAGACCAAAGCATACGCTGCCTTAATGCAAATGCCACCCTTAAAGCGTCGCATGATTGTGATGTTGGTCGGGGTATTTATTTTGTTAGGCCTGATTTTTGGATTTAACCAATTAAAAACATTCATGTTTAACCAGTTTATGGCTGGTATGGGAATTCCTCCTGCGACGGTAACTACTACTGTTATTGAAAAACAAGAATGGCAACCCCGCATGAACAGTGTCGGTAATGTGCGCGCATTTCGGGGCGTTGATCTAAGTACCGAAGTTGGTGGATTGGTTGTAAAGGTTCCTGTCAAATCTGGCATGGATGTTCAGGAGGGTTCATTACTTATTAAGCTGAATGACTCTGCAGACGTTGCGCAATTGAGCTCTTTAAAAGCCATGGCCGATTTAGCGAAGGTCATTAATGAGCGCGATAAGGCTCAATTAGCGATTCAGGCGATTAGTAAGAATGTCTACGACACCAGCACTGCTGATATGAAGGCAAAGCAAGCGCAAGTGGAACAGCAAATTGCTTTGATTGCTAAAAAGAATCTCAAAGCCCCATTTAGCGGTCGGGTTGGCATCGTCACGATTAATCCTGGTCAGTATGTCAATCCTGGTGACAAGCTATTAACCTTGCAGACTATTGACCCTATTTTTGTGGATTTCACCTTGCCACAAAGCTCGGCCGGCATTATCGAGGTGGGTCAAACGATTGAGTTGCAGACCGATGCATTTAAAGAAACGCCATTTGTCGGAAAAATTACGGCTGTCAGTCCCAAGGTAGAGCTCAATACTCGCAATATTCAGATTGAGGCTCAAATTAGTAATCCAGACAAGAAGCTCTTGCCTGGTATGTTTGCAAACGTAAATATTAATTTGGGCGATAAGGTTGAGTTATTGACCTTGCCTCAAACCGCTGTTACCTACAATCCTTATGGCAGTACCGTATTTATTGCCAAGAAAACTAATCGCCTAGATAAAAAAGGTGTGCCTGTTCTTGAGGCTCAGCAAGTGTTTGTTACCACTGGGCCCACCCGAGGTGATCAGGTTGCTATTCTCAAGGGCTTAGAGCCTGGTATGACGGTTATTACTAGTGGGCAATTGAAATTGAAGAACGGCACCCCCTTAATTGTGAATAACAGCGTCTTGCCAGCCAATTCACCGGATCCAAAACCACAAGAGCAATGAGCCAAGATTTTCAGCGCCATCAATGGACGGATTTATTTATCCGTCGTCCTGTACTTGCAATTGTGGTGAGTTTATTGATTTTGTTGTTGGGTCTCAAGGCAGTTGGTTCTTTACCTGTTAATCAGTATCCCCAAACCCAAAATGCAGTAGTCACGATCACGACGACTTATTTTGGTGCAGATCCCGAGACCATAGCCGGATTTATTACCCAGCCTCTGGAGGGGGCCATTGCTCAAGCCCAGGGGATTGATTATTTATCCTCGATTAGCATCAGCGGTGTTTCCACCATTACTGCTACCCTGCGCCTCAATTACGATGCCAATCAGGCGCTTACTCAGATTAATACGCAAATTAGTTCGGTACGCAATCAATTGCCACCCCAAGCACAACAACCGATTTTGACCGTACAGGTGGGTCAGACGACTGCGGCAATGTATATGGGCTTTTATAGCGACGATATTGCTAATAACAGCATTACTGATTATTTATTACGTGTTGTTAAGCCAAAGTTAGACTCAATTAATGGTGTACAAAATGCCGAGATCCTTGGCGGTCGTAAATTTGCCTTGCGCGCCTGGCTTGATCGTGATCGAATGGCAGGTCTTGGTGTTGCTCCAGACGATGTATATGCCGCACTGGCAGCTAATAATTATTTGGCTCCCGTGGGAAGCACTAAGGGGCAAATGGTTTCGGTGGATTTGGTCGCCAATACTGATCTCCACTCTTTAGATGAATTCCGAAAATTAATTATCAAGCGCAATGGTGCGGACATTGTGTATTTGGACCAGGTTGCAACAGTCACCTTGGGATCTGAGGATTACAACAACAATGTTGCGTTTAATGGCAAGCAGTCGGTCTTTATTGGTATCAAGGTCGCGCCCGATGCAAACCTATTGGATGTGGCTAAGCGGGTTCGGGATGCCTTCCCCGATATTCAGAAGCAATTACCAACTGGCTTAAATGCCAAGATTGTGTATGACTCAACGGATTTTATTAATACCTCGATTCAGGAGGTGGTCCAAACACTTCTAGAGGCTTTAATTATTGTGACGGTCGTGATCTACCTATTTTTGGGTAGCTACCGTGCGGTTGCAGTACCCGTGCTTGCCATGCCATTGTCATTGATTGGTACGTTTTTCATGATGCAAATTCTTGGTTACTCCATTAACTTGCTGACTTTGCTGGCTCTAGTTTTAGCGATTGGCCTGGTGGTAGACGACGCCATCATTGTGGTTGAAAACGTTGATCGCCACATGAAAGAGGGCAAGTCGCCGCTAGAGGCATCCCTGATTGCAGCGCGCGAGTTGGGGAATCCAATTCTGGCGATGACAATCGTATTGATCGCTGTTTATATCCCGATTGGATTTCAGGGGGGGTTAACGGGCGCCTTATTTACCGAGTTTGCATTTACGCTAGCAGGCGCGGTCGCGGTTTCCGGGGTGGTTGCATTAACGCTATCGCCGATGATGTGCTCACGATTATTTTCGCAAGAGGAAGAGATGTCTCCCTTTGTGAAAAAGATCGATCGAGTGTTTGAGGGAGTACGACATTCGTATCAAAACACATTGCGCGACCTCTTATCAACTTGGCAGGTCATTATTGTGATGGGCGTTTTATTGCTAATCGGGGTTGTGTATCTCTATGCGACCGCGCGCTCTGAACTCGCTCCTACTGAAGACCAGGGCATCGTTTTGGTTTCAGCGGTTGGACCGCCCAATTCCACTGTGAATCAAATGCAAGGGTATGCCGATCAAGTTTTTCAGATTGCGAGTAAAGAACCCGAATACAAGCAAATGTTTCAAATCACCAGCCCAAATTCAAGTTTTGGTGGCGTGATTATGAAAGATTGGAGCGAGCGTAGTCGGAGTGCCAGCAAATTCCAAGAAGACCTTCAAAATAAATGGAATAGTATTGCGGGCACGCGTATTGCCGCGTTCCAATTTCCGGCGCTGCCAGGTGCTCAGGGCTTTCCGGTACAGGTGGTCATCAATACGACCGAACCATATTCCAATTTAAATGAGGTGTCGCAAGCGGTTCTCGATAAAGCTAGACAAAGTGGCATGTTCTTCTTCGTCGATTCAGATTTAAAGATTGATAAGCCACAAGATGTATTGCAAATTGATCGTGAGAAAGTCGCTGCTTTAGGGATGACTCAGCGTGATGTTGGTAATGCCTTATCTGCTGCCTTAGGCGGTGGTTTTGTTAATTACTTCTCGGTAGCAGGCCGTTCCTATCGTGTTATTCCACAGGTAAAGCAGGCCGATCGCTTAAATCCCGATCAGATTTTGGACTATTACATTAAAACGCCGACGGGGGCGATGATTCAGGTGAGAACCATTGCGACGATACAAAGTCGTGTCGTACCCCAATCGATTAATCGCTTTCAACAGTTAAATTCAGCGACGATTAGTGGTGTCAGTACGCCGTTTGTCTCGCAAGAAGAGGTCTTGGATTTTCTGGAGCAAACGATTAAAGATGCTGCGCCATCTGGCTACTCGATTGATTATGCAGGTCCATCGCGTCAGTTTAAGGCCGAGTCGGGCGGATTTTTGGTGACCATGATGTTTGCCGTATTAATTGTCTTTTTGGTTCTTGCTGCTCAGTTTGAGAGCTTCCGTGATCCTTTGGTTATTCTGGTTTCGGTGCCGCTTGCGTTATTTGGTGCTTTAATCTTTATCAACCTTGGATTTACAACCTTAAACGTATATACCCAAGTGGGATTAGTAACCTTAATGGGATTAATTAGTAAGCACGGAATTCTGATGGTGGAGTTTGCCAATGAGCTTCAGGTGGCCGGACGATCAAAGCTAGAGGCCATTATTGAGGCAAGTAGCGTGCGTCTACGCCCAATTTTGATGACGACTGCCGCGATGGTATTGGGCGTCATTCCACTCGTGATTGCCTCAGGCGCTGGGGCAGCTGGTCGTCAATCGATGGGAATCGTGATCTTTACTGGCCTTGCAATCGGTACGCTATTCACTTTATTTGTGGTTCCGGCGATGTATCTTTACATCGGTGCCGATCACCAGCAAAAGAAATTTAAGCAGGTTTAATTACTGTTCAACCGCTTTGGTAAATTGGGTTGATTTGCAAATCTGGTCGTACCAACGGGTAATATGGCTCAACTCTGCGCGTGGACCCGTTTTGTCTGGGTATTGATCACTCAGCATGAACCAGCGTTTGACACATAGAGTTAGAACGATGTCACCTAAGTGAAAGTTAGGACCCGAACAATAAGCCTGCTTGCTCAAAACACCATCCAGAATCTCGAGCAAGCGGTTGGAATCTTGAAACGCTTTATGGATTGCTGCATAGTCTCGCTCTGCTTCTGGAGTGCGTGTCAAACCCAAAAATGGAATTCGTAGGGCTGGCCATAGGGTTGATAATTGCCAGTCCATCCATTTATCCGAAGATGCCATCGGTGCGAGGTCAACCGAGAAGCGATTGCGATCGGCGTACTTATGAGCCAAATAGCGCAAGATGGAATTCGATTCCCATAGGATTAGCTCCCCATCCCGTAAAGCTGGTACCAAGCCGTTGGGGTTCAGTGTCAAAAACTCTGGAGTTTTATTAACGCCAAAGTGAAGACCTGCATCGATCCGGTCAAAGTCGCGTCCTTCAACAAGACCTAGTTCAGCAAGTACCCACAATACTTTTTGAACATTAATGGATGATTTTCTGCCCCAAAGCATCATCATCAGAGACTCCCTTCTGGATCAAATGCGAGTTGTGTAAATTGGCTATGTGCAAACAGCAATGGCTGTAAATCTGGATCGTGTTCAATGGCTAAAACGCGAGCCACAATAATTTGATGATCACCACCTTCATGCACTGCAACGGTCTCACACTCGTAATAGGCTGCACAGTCAGCGAGTTGATACAAACCACTACTATTAATGCTGTGGTTTAGTTCAAGAATATTTTTCTTGATTTGCTTGGCAAAAATTAGAGCCAGATCCTTTTGATTAGCTTCTAAGACATGAATCAGCTGTCGTTGTCCAACACTAAAACAATCCTTCAGGTCAGATTGTTTTCCAATGCTCCATAAAATGAGGGGGGGCGATAGGGATACGGTATTGAATGAACTTATGGTTATGCCGACCGGTTTTTTATCAGAGCCAAGCCCTGTGATTACCGTGACACCAGTCGGAAAGCTAGAAAACGCTTGTCTTAACTCGAGGGATGAGAATTGAGTCTGCAATGAAAAAACTTTATTTGGATGGATTCATTTTGGTCGTGGGAATAGGAACTAGAGCTTCATTTTCATCGGCCCTGACACATTTAAACCGATAATCTTTGCCCGCCTTGGAAATAAAACTGGCGCCCATATAAAAGTCGTTTTTACAGACTTTATTTGCAAAATCCATCACTTGCTGAGGATCGGCGCTCGAGCTAATTAAGCGCATATTGCCCAGAGACATGGTTAGCTCGGTAGAGGCGCACGCACCTAAAACAAGAGGGGTCGCAACTATTAATACAATACGTTTCATGAAAAGCCCCATAATCGATCCTGAAACACTAGGATAAACGGTTTTATAAAGTACACGCATTCAATATTTAATCTATTTTGGAATCCGCTATGTTTAAAGCCATTTTAATTAATAAAGACGAACAAGGTTATCGTGCTCAATTAAGTAACATTGATGAGAGTGCCCTGCCCGATGGGGATGTGCGTATTAAGGTGCATTACTCCACCTTAAATTACAAGGATGGCTTGGCAATTACAGGTAAGGGCCCAATCGTTCGGCAATTTCCCATGATCCCGGGAATTGACTTAACCGGAGAGGTGATTGAAAGTAGGAGCCCTGAGTTTAAAGTTGGTGACTTGGTTGTATTAAACGGTTGGGGCGTGGGAGAGTCTCACTGGGGGGGCTTGGCTCAGTTGGCAAGCGTCAAGTCTGAATGGCTGATTCCGTTACCCAAAGCCTTTACATCTAAACAATCCCTAGCCATTGGGACAGCAGGGTATACCGCGATGCTGTGCATTATGGCACTTCAAAAACATGGTCTGAAGCCTGCAGACGGTGAAATTTTAGTGACTGGTGCAGCAGGTGGAGTAGGTAGTTTTGCAATTAGTCTTTTGCATCAATTAGGCTACACCACTGTCGCTAGTAGCGGCCGTCCTGAAGAAGCAGATTATTTGAAATCACTTGGCGCATCCGAAGTGATCGATCGCGCCTCTTTAGCTCAGCCAGGTAAGCCCTTAGCAAAGGAGCGCTGGGCAGGGGTAGTTGATTCAGTGGGAAGTCATACTTTGGCTAATGCATGCGCCGCTACTAAAGCCAATGGTGCGGTTACCGCATGCGGTTTAGCACAGGGAATGGATTTTCCGGCTACGGTTGCCCCATTCATTTTGCGGGGCGTTACCCTCTATGGAATCAATAGCGTTACTCAGCCAAAACAAAAACGCATTGAGGCTTGGGCCCAGCTCGCATCCTTGTGCAAACCTGAGCAATTAATGACGATTGCTAAGGAAATTTCCTTGGGTGAGAGCATTCAATATGCTGAGGATCTGATGAACGGTAAGGTTCGTGGTCGTGTGATTGTGGACGTTAATCGTTAGAGTTCGCAGTCGCCTGGCGTAAGGCTAGCGACCGCCAAACCGCTTCCTTTTCTGCCTCGCTAAAGACAGACCAATTTGCGATTTCATCAATGCTGCGAAAGCAGCCATAGCAGCAGTTTGATTTTGGATTCATTTCACACCAGTTGACGCATGGTGAGCCAATGCTGCCATCTATGTTTCGAATCATCGGTAGTTATCTGGGAAAATGTTTCTAAGCCGTAAAGACTGATCATACTCAATAAAGTCAGGAATTTCGCCTGCGAGTAAACGATTCTTATATGATTGCCACATTGCAGGTTGGAATAGATCAGCATGGTGCTTAAGTAGAAGATCACGGATTTGATCATTGCCAAGCAAAAATGTTTTATAAGTCTCTGGAAAAATATCCTTAGGACCAATGCGATACCAGGGCTCGCTCGCCATTTCATCATCTTCATTGCGTGGTGCAGGAACTTCTCGGATTTCGCAATCGGTTAAGTATTCAATTTCATCGTAGTCGTAAAAGGCGACTCGTCCATAGCGCGTAACCCCAAAGTTTTTGTACAGCAAGTCGCCTGGAAAAATATTAGCCGCGATGAGATTTTTTATTGCTTCGCCATACTGAATCACTCCATCTTCAATTTCTGCTGGCGAGCCCTCTTGAAGGCGAATATTGAGAGGGGTCATGCGCCGTTCGATATAAAGATGTTTAATGACTAATTCGGCATCAGGACCTTCGCTCCCGCTGAACTCCAAAAGTGATGCACAGTGCTCCTCAAGCTCGGCTAGTAATTCCGGGGTAAACCGATTTAACGGAAAGGCAACATTGGAGAATTCCAGGGAGTCAGCCATTCGCCCAACCCGATCATGCTGCTTAACCAATTGATATTTCGCCATAATTTGATCGCGTGAGGTTTCCTTTGGCGGCGGAAAAAAATCCTTAATGAGCTTAAATACATAAGGGTAGCTCGGTAGATCAAACACCAGCATCACTAGACCCCGTATTCCGGGGGCAATCCGAAATTGATCGGTGGAATGCATCAGGTGATGCTGAAAATCTCGATAAAACAGATTCTTGCCGTGTTTTTGCAGCCCAATCATGTTGTAGAGTTCAGCCCGAGGTTTATGCGGTAAGAGGCTTCGCATAAATGTGACATAGGCCGACGGGACCTCCATATCGACTAAGAAGTAACTATGCGTGAAACTAAAAATGAGACGCAGGTCAACTTCGGAGAGCAAGATGCCATCAATAATCAATTGACCTTTTGGATTGTGCATTAGAGCCAGCACTAATGGAGAAATTTTTTCTCCATTAATGATGCGCCCCATGATGTATGCGGTTTTATTACGAAAAAAAAGTGTACTTAAAGCATGAATCTGGAAATCCGTTGAGCTCGTTGTGTTCGAGAGGGACTGCTTGATGAGTTTGGTCGTTAGTTCAAGATCACGATCTAAATTTTCAAAAGAGTTTTTAAGATCAAAACTACTAATCAAACTTTTGAGGACAGCCTGAAGACCCTGAATATCTCCTGGGTAGTAAGCTCGATAGGATGGCTTTGAGGGCGCTTCATCATTTTCTAAGTATTCAGTGGATATCGTGGGGCGCACAAAGATAAATTTGTTATTGAAATACTTACTCGCCAGAATCCGTGTGGTGACCGAGTTAAAAAATGTTTCTGCTAGCTCTGGCTGATGTAGATTCGATAAAAGTCCGATGTAATGCAATTTCACCTGTTGCCAAATTTCATCGGATAAGGCAGGTGCGTCAAACTCTTCCTCAAGGTGGCGGGCTGTTTCAAGAACTCGTTGGTCATAAAAGGTGATCCGATCTCGTAGTAGCTGGCGAATGCCATGCCAATCTTGGTTCTCAAATGCTGCTTTAGCTAAGCGGCCAGCATCTCTGAAAATGCTGTAATGGCGCATAAATCCTTGCAGCAGGGTTTGGGCCATATCAAAAGCGACTTGCGACGATAATAGTTTCGGAAACGGATTGTTCATACCAAGAGTGTATCTAGCAATTTATTAGGATTTAAAGATGACCCAGCCAAGCCCTACAGGTAACCATCATGCAATAAAGCAATTGGTCTATCCATATGGAGAGACCCTAGTGGCGCAGGGTACAACCTTGGAAGTTGCTCCAGGTGTGTATTGGATACGGATGCCGCTCCCATTTGCCCTTGATCACATTAATTTATGGCTCTTACGGGATCAATTGGATAGCCGGGAGGGTTGGACCATTATTGACTGTGGAATTACCAACGACCTTACGAAGTCGTGCTGGGAAGCCATCTTTACCAATTATCTCCAAGGTTTGCCCATTTTGCGAGTATTGGTAACCCATATGCACCCAGATCATATTGGACTTGCTCATTATTTATGTGAGCGCTGGAAGGTTGGGTTATGGATCTCCATGAGCGACTTTCTGATGGCTCAATTGTTAAGCAGTAAGGAGGGTGGTGCTGCGATTGGTTCTACGCCAGGCAACGGCGGAACGGCCGATCACTATGCGCGCCATGGCTTGCAGCATGCCGAAGATCTCGAGCGCATTCGTAGTCGTGCAGACTATTACAGTCGCTTAGTGCCTGAACTCCCCAAGCGGTATCGTCGTATCATGGATGGTGATCATATTCAAATAGGCGAGCATGATTGGGTGGTATCAATGGGGTATGGTCATGCACCTGAACATGCCACCCTCTATTGTGCATCCTTAGGAGTTTTTATCTCGGGTGATATGGTCTTACCTCGCATCTCTACCAATGTCAGTGTCTATGATGCCGATCCCGATGCAAACCCCTTGGACCTCTATTTGCGCTCAATTGATCGTTGGCGTGTATTGCCAGCTAAAACCCTCGTTTTGCCATCGCATGGCAAACCTTTCGTGGGCTTACATGAACGGATTGAGCAGTTGCATGAGCATCACCGTGCTCGATTAAGTGAGACCGTGATGGCCTGTCAAGCGCCGCGAACTGCTTATGAGATCGTTCCAGTTTTATTTCGGCGACCGCTTGATAACCATCAACTTAGCTTTGCGATGGGCGAAGCTATTGCTCACTTGAACTATCTGTGGCACCAGAAGATCTTGCAGCGCTCTTTGAGCGCGGACGGGATTTGGCGCTTTTGCGCTCTCTCGACTTAGATGATGAGGATCCTTTAGGGCCCGATGAGCTGGGAGGATTGGCCATTGCCTCACCAAATGATTTGATTGCCATGAGAGTGGCACGCTGCACCTCAAGGGTCTGAATAGTAGACTTCAGAACATTGAGATTGAGGCTTAGCCAAGACTCAACACTTTTGAGGTCTTTGATGCGCTTATCCAATTCCTCAACATCGAAGGTTGGCATTGCGCCATTAAACCCTGACATGCCACCACTCATATCTGGCATAAAAGAGGCTCCAGGAGCCCCGGTCGCATTCTGACCCCACATCGTTTTGAACATTTCTAGGCTTTGGTTAAAGTCAGGTATTGCGCCAAACATATTCTCTCCTCGCGGGCTAAATAATCACATTATCGATAAAATAATGGGTCAATGAAGATTAATACGAGTTCTGCGCCAATGCAATCCCAAGGAAGTCAATCGAAGTCTGGTTCGCCCTATAGCCGAGGCGCCATTCTTCCTGCCTTATTAAGAGAAAGAATTTTAATTCTGGATGGGGCAATGGGAACCATGATTCAGCAGAAAAAATTTACCGAAGAGGATTATCGGGGTTTAAAAACCACGCAGCGCTTTGCCAATCATCCAATTGATCTCAAGGGTAATAATGAATTACTGGTGATTACTCAACCAGAAGCTATCTTAGATATTCATCGGCAATACCTTGAGGCGGGTGCTGACTTGATTGAGACCAATACCTTTGGTGCTACGTCGATTGCCCAAGAGGATTACAAAATGCCAGAGCTGGCGCGCGAGATGAATGTGCAGGCAGCGAAGCTGGCACGTCAAGCCTGCGATGAATACTCAACGCTCGATAAACCCCGTTTTGTAGCTGGTGCCATTGGACCGACTCCAAAGACTGCAAGTATTTCGCCGGATGTGAATGATCCTGGTGCTCGTAATGTTAATTTTGATAGTTTGCGCGCTGCTTATCGTGAACAAGTTGAGGGCCTCTTTGAAGGCGGGGTCGATTTGTTATTAGTGGAAACCATCTTTGATACGCTAAATGCAAAAGCCGCATTGTTTGCGATTGATGAGTTTTTTGAAGAATCCGGTGAGCGCTTACCGGTGATGATCTCAGGAACGGTCACCGATGCATCGGGCCGAATTCTCTCAGGACAAACCGTTGAAGCATTTTGGAACAGTTTGCGCCATATTAAGCCTTTGACGTTCGGATTAAATTGCGCGCTTGGTGCAGCATTAATGCGACCCTATATTGCTGAATTGGCACGCGTTTGCGATACAGCGGTCTCGTGCTATCCCAATGCAGGCTTGCCAAATCCAATGAGTGATACGGGTTTTGATGAAACCCCCGAAGTGACCTCAGGTCTTGTCGATGAATTTGCTCGTGATGGCTTAGTCAATCTGGTTGGCGGATGTTGTGGAACGACCCCAGATCACATTCGACAAATTGCAAAGGCGATGACTAAACGAAAACCTAGGCCTTTTCATAGTGATCGGGCTGAGGAAGTGGTATGAGTCAAGCAACGATGCAGCCAATGCGCTTGTCTGGATTAGAGCCCTGTAATATCTCGCCCCAGATTGGCTTTGTGAATATTGGTGAGCGCACCAATGTGACTGGCTCAAAAGCCTTCTCTCGCATGATTTTGAATAATCAATTTGATGAAGCGCTGGCAGTTGC
>JBDLUB010000011.1:0-17948 GCA_039805525.1 Pseudomonadota bacterium
TCTGGGAACAATGGGCGGATCGGACGATCAATCAGACGTGAGATTAAGGTCTCGCCTTCAGACGGACGCCCCTCGCGACGGAAGAATCCTCCAGGAATCTTGCCAGCAGAATAGGTCTTCTCGATGTAGTCGACGGTTAAGGGGAAAAAATCTTGGCCCTCTTTCGCTGTTTTGGCACCGACTACCGTGGCAAGCACCACGGTGTCGTCCATATTGAGGAGCACAGCACCACTGGATTGGCGAGCAATCTCACCGGTTTCCATAGTGACGGTGTGTTGGCCCCATTGAAACGTTTTTACAACTTTATGAAACATTGACATCTTTTTTTCTCCAAACATACACACCGCGGATCCACAGCGCCGCGGTATCACTGGAGTGATTGCTGGATGAACCCATGTGGGATGCCATTCCAGTGCATCTCTTTTAAGAAGAAATGCATTGGAATGACACGATCCCTAGAAGCCGGTCATCTTGAACCACTCAAAGTAGAGCCTTGCCCGTTTGGCAACACCCTACTTCATTGCAATGCTGACAAAAACAAGAAATTACTTACGTAAACCTAGTTTGTCGATCAGCGCGCGATAACGGTCCAGATCCTTGCTCTTGAGGTAATCCAAGAGACGGCGACGGCGCGAGACCATCTTCAACAAACCACGACGGCTGTGATGATCTTTTGCGTTTGCCTTGAAATGGGGGGTAAGTTCATTGATACGAGCGGTTAATAATGCCACCTGAACTTCAGGGCTACCCGTATCGTTTGCGCCACGCGCGTTTTGTTTGACGATTTCCGCCTTATTAATGTCTGCAACTGCCATCTTCATACTCCATACGTGCGGACAATCAAGCTTGCACCTGATATGCCGTGTTAATAAAAAGCTTTATAAATCAAAGCTTCAGCATTCTAACAGACCGCACCCTCCGATTGTGGGCAAAGCGGTCTGATACTTAATAAATTTATATAAATCAATAACTTATGATTTAAGGTGCCATTTGGGCATTGAGCTTGATCGCGCTGGGATCGTGCAATTTGTTCAATGCCGCTAAATAGGCCTTGGCCGAGGCGGCAATAATGTCGGGATCCATACCTACTCCGTTCACAATCCGCCCCCCTTTGGAGAGTCGAACGGTGACCTCCCCCTGCGACTCAGTTCCCGAAGTAATGGCATTGACTGAGTAGAGCAAGAGTTCAGCACCGCTTTGCACTTTGTTCTCAATCGCATGCAAGGTAGCGTCAACCGGGCCATTGCCCTCTGCCTCCGAATGCACATCATGACCACCCATCTTGAACACCACTTTCGCTGATGGCTTTTCACCGGTTTCAGAGTGTTGGTTCAAGGAAATGAAACTGAAGTGCTCATTCTGATCAGCAACCGAAGAATCCGACATCAAAGAAATGATGTCTTCATCAAAAATCTCGGCCTTTTGATCGGCTAAAGCCTTAAAGCGAGCGAATGCATCGTTGAGCTCACTCTCCGACTCCAACACAATCCCCAATTCGGCAATGCGTTGCTTAAAGGCATTGCGACCAGACAACTTGCCCAGCACGATACGATTGGTCGCCCAACCTACATCTTCAGCCCGCATAATTTCGTAGGTATCGCGCGCCTTTAACACACCATCCTGATGAATACCTGATGCATGGGCAAAGGCATTGGCGCCAACCACTGCTTTATTCGGCTGCACCACAAAACCCGTGATTTGCGAGACCAATTTAGAAGCTGGCACGATCTGTTTGGTATCAATGCCCACATCCAACTGAAAGAAATCCTTCCGAGTTCGCACTGCCATCACAATTTCTTCCAAGGAAGTATTACCCGCGCGCTCGCCTAGGCCATTAATCGTGCACTCCACCTGGCGGGCACCACCAATATGCACACCAGCTAAGGAGTTGGCAACGCCCATCCCTAAATCGTTGTGGCAATGCACTGACCAGATGGCTTTATCTGAGTTCGGAATCCGAGTCCGCAAGGTTTTAATGAACTCGCCATAGAGTTCAGGAACGGCATAACCAACCGTATCAGGGACATTAATCGTGCTCGCACCTTCTGCAATGACTGCTTCTAAGACCCGGCACAAGAAGTCCATATCCGAGCGGTAGCCATCCTCGGGAGAGAACTCAATATCGCCCGCCAAGTTTCTGGCAAAGCGGATAGACTTTTTAGCCTGCTCATACACCTGCTCCGGGGTCATGCGCAATTTCTTTTCCATGTGCAAAGCACTGGTTGCCAAAAACACATGAATGCGTTTTGCGTTAGCTGCCTTTAGGGCATCAGACGCACGCGTGATATCCGTTTCATTGGCGCGAGCGAGCGAGCACACCACCGAGTCTTTCACCGCTGCAGCAACCGCGGAGATTGCAGCAAAGTCGCCTTCAGAGCTGGCTGCAAAGCCGGCCTCAATCACATCGACCCGTAAGCGCTCGAGTTGACGAGCAATCCTCACCTTCTCATCTCGGGTCATGGATGCACCAGGTGACTGCTCACCATCGCGCAAGGTGGTATCAAAAATAATTAATCGGTCACTCATCATCTATTCCTTGTTTAATCATCCAATACAGTGTTTTCTAAAACAAAAACCCCAGCGGTTTGGCTGGGGCTGGTTTACGAACTTAGTGCCTTACTTCATGTGTCTAAGCGCGACCCGCCCCGAGCCGAAGGCCCAGTGCTAGAAGAAGTAGAAGCGCATTTAATTGATTCATCATGGAAATACTATACCCCATTTACTCGGACTTGGCTGAGACTGTGGTTTCTCCACCAATCCGACGCCCCATCGCCCGCTCCCATAACCATAAAACATAGCCAGACAAGGAATACACCACAAAGAGACCAAATAGAGTTAAGGGTGGGTTCGACGAAATCAACACAAAACCGAGGATCAAAAGTACCATGACCCAGAACGGTACCCGATACCGAATATCCAAGGCCTTACCACTGTAAAAACGGGCATTCGAAACCATGGTGAGTCCTGCATAAATCGTAATGAAGAAGGTCACCAACGGAATCGCCGAATCCTTGACCGGTATCTTGTTATCGTCCGCCAACCAAATAAAACCAGCCAGGAGCGCTGCAGCCGCTGGACTTGGCAAGCCTTGGAAAAACTTTTTATCCACCACACCAATATTGGCATTAAAGCGGGCTAAGCGGAGCGCAGCACCGGCACAGTAGGTGAATGCTGCTAACCAACCCCACTTACCAAGATCTTTTAAAACCCACTCATACGCCACTAAGGCTGGGGCCACACCGAATGAGACCATATCAGCCAAAGAATCGTATTGCTCACCAAACGCGCTTTGGGTATTGGTCATTCGCGCGATTCGGCCATCCATGCCATCAAGTACCAGTGAAGCAAAGACGGCAATGGCTGCGACCTCAAAGCGATGGTTCATCGCATTCACAATAGCAAAGAACCCGCAGAACAATGCTGCAGTCGTAAATAAATTCGGTAATAAGTAAATGCCTTTGCTACGCGGACGTGGTGGCTCGATGACGAGATCGTCCTCCGTTAAATCCTCTGCAGAATCCCACTCCTCGCGTCGCGTATTTTTACTTCGCAGGAAACGGGGGCGGTCCGTTCGGAACTTACGGCGCGGGGTCATCGCTTAATCTAATCCAGGCAAACGTGCAAGCGCGGTATTGGTAGCAAAGACCTTCTCGCCAACACTCACTAAGGGCTCGGCCTCCAGGGGTAAATACACATCTACCCGCGATCCGAAGCGGATAAATCCATAGCGCTCACCGCGTTTCACACGGTCATTGGCGCGGACGTAGCACAAAATCCGGCGAGCAACCAAACCGGCGATTTGCACCAGTGTGACCGTTTTGCCATTGGCGTCAATCACGACCGCATTGCGCTCATTCTCTGTCGAAGCCTTATCAAGGCTGGCATTAAAGAACTTGCCTGGAAAATACGCGACTTGCTTGACAAGACCGGTGACCGCGCACCGATTGGAATGCACATTAAAGACATTCATGAACACACTAATCTTTAAGGCTTCCCGATTCGCATAAGGATCATGGGATTTCTCAACTACGACAATGCGGCCATCGGCAGGCGATAAAACAAGATCTTTGCCGAGGGGAGCGATACGTTGTGGATCACGAAAGAACTGCAAGGTGAAGATAAAGAATAGCCACAATGGCCATGACCAGAAAAAACCGGCATAGCGATGCACCACAAAAGCCAGAACCCCAATCACGACCAGGTAGAGCCAGCCCTCTTTGGCAATGATGGGGTGTGGATACATCATCGGACGATTACCTTCTGAACTTAGTTCTTCGACTGATCAACAAGTTTGTTTTTCGCAATCCAAGGCATCATGGCGCGCAACTTCGCACCCACTACTTCGATCTCATGATCAGCAGTCAAGCGACGACGTGAAATCAAGGTTGGTGCACCAGCACGATTTTCAAGAATGAAGCTCTTGGCATACTCACCCGTCTGAATATCGTGCAAGGCCTTGCGCATTGCATTCTTGGTTTCCTCGGTCACAATCCGTGGACCAGTGACGTACTCACCGTACTCTGCATTATTTGAGATGGAGTAGTTCATGTTGGCAATACCGCCTTCATAAATGAGATCCACGATTAGCTTTAACTCGTGCAAGCACTCAAAATAGGCCATCTCTGGGGCGTAACCGGCTTCAACCAAGGTCTCGTATCCAGCTTTGATTAACTCCACTGTCCCGCCGCACAGCACCGCTTGCTCACCAAATAAATCGGTTTCGGTCTCTTCACGGAAATTAGTCTCGATCACACCTGCACGGCCACCGCCATTGGCAGTTGCGTACGAAAGGGCTAAATCACGTGCAGAGCCCGACTTGTCCTGATAAACCGCAATCAAATGAGGCACGCCGCCACCTTGGGTATATGTGCTGCGCACAGTATGGCCAGGAGCCTTAGGTGCAATCATGATGACATCCAAATCCGCACGGGGAATCACTTGACCGTAATGCACATTAAAGCCATGAGCAAATGCTAAAGCGGCGCCTTGTTTGATATTGGCATGCACTTCGTTTTTATACACTTCGGCAATTTGCTCATCAGGCAACAGCATCATCACCACGTCTGCATCCTTCACTGCTTCAGCAACTTCTTTCACTTGCAAACCCGCATTGGCTGCTTTTTTCCATGACGCACCGTCTTTACGTAAACCAACGGTGACCTTTACGCCAGAGTCATTCAAGTTTTGAGCGTGGGCATGGCCTTGCGAACCATAACCAATGATGGTTACTTTTTTACCTTTGATCAGGGACAGATCGGCGTCCTTGTCATAAAAAACTTTCATACGATTTCCTTAACTTAAATACAGAGTGATTAAAACTAAACTTTCAGAATGCGTTCGCCGCGCCCAATTCCAGAGCCGCCTGTACGGACTGTCTCAAGAATCGATGCACGATCAATCGCGCTAATAAAGGCATCCAACTTACTGCTCACTCCCGTGAGCTCAATCGTGTAACTTTTATCGGTCACATCGATAATGCGACCTCGGAATATATCCGCAGTGCGCTTTAACTCCTCACGCTCCTTGCCAACGGCCCTCACCTTAATCATCATAAGCTCGCGTTCGATATGCGGTCCTTCAGTTAAATCAAAGACCTTCACCACCTCGACCAAACGATTGAGATGTTTGGTGATTTGCTCAATCACGTCATCTGAGCCAATCGTGACCAAGGTCATGCGCGATAGAGATGGGTCTTCGGTAGGTGCAACACTCAAGGTCTCAATGTTGTAGCCGCGAGCTGAGAACAAACCAACGACTCGCGAGAGTGCTCCTGGCTCGTTCTCGAGCAAAACAGAAATGATGTGACGCATTAGAGATCCTCACTTCCAAGCAGCATCTCACTAATGCCTTTACCAGCCTGCACCATGGGCCAGACGTTTTCCTGCGGATCAATCTGGAAATCCATAAATACGGTGCGATCCTTTAACTTAAGAGCCTCTTTCAGCGCTGGCTCCACATCGGCCTTGGTCTCAATCCGCATTCCCACATGGCCATAAGCTTCAGCTAACTTCACAAAATCGGGCAATGAGTCCATATATGAGCTGGAGTAGCGTTTGCTGTAGGTCAACTCTTGCCATTGACGCACCATGCCTAAGTAGCGGTTATTTAAGGAAACGATCTTGATCGGTGTGTTGTACTGAGTGAGCGTTGAAAGCTCCTGAATACACATCTGGATCGAGCCCTCTCCGGTAATGGTGACGACCTCCTGATCCGGGAACGCTTTTTTAATCCCCATGGCATAAGGCAAACCAACGCCCATCGTGCCCAAACCACCCGAGTTAATCCAGCGACGCGGTTCATTGAACTTATAGAACTGGGCTGCCCACATTTGATGCTGGCCCACATCTGAACACACAAAGGCATCACCCTTAGTTAGTTCCCAAAGCTTCTCAACCACATACTGAGGCTTCACGATTTGCGAATCACGATCGTATTTCAGGCAATCGCGCTTCTTCCATTCATTAATCTGATCCCACCACGCCTTGACCTTCGCTTGATTCTTACGTGCTGGTGCCGCTCTTAATTGAGCGCTCATGTCGACCAAAATCTCTTTGAGATCACCCACAATCGGAACGTCTACCTTAACGCGCTTTGAAATCACCGATGGGTCAATATCAATATGAACAATCTTGCGCGGATGGCTTGCAAAGTGTGCTGGATTACCAATCACACGATCATCAAAACGTGCGCCAATCGCAATCAACACATCGCAGTGCTGCATGGCCATATTGGCTTCATAGGTGCCATGCATTCCAAGCATGCCCACAAACTGCTCATGCGTGCCCGGGAACCCACCCAAGCCCATGAGGGTATTGGTCACGGGATAGCCCAAGAGCTCAGCAAACTCTTTCAGCTCTTTGGCAGCTTCGGCCATGATGATCCCGCCACCCGTATAAATATAGGGGCGCTCAGCCTCTTGTAATAAGGAGACGGCTTTACGGATTTGGCCGCTATGACCCTTGATCACCGGGTTGTAGGAGCGCATGCTCAAACTATCGGGGTAAACAAAAGGCGCCTTAGTTGCCGAGATGTCCTTTGGAATATCCACTAACACTGGGCCAGGACGACCAGTGCGTGCAATATGAAATGCTTTTTTAAGAGTAATGGCAAGGTCATTAATATCCTTGACCAAGAAATTGTGTTTGACGATGGGTCGCGTGATGCCCACGGTATCGGCCTCTTGAAAGGCATCCTCACCAATCGCGTAAGTTGGTACGTTACCGGTAATGATGACCATCGGAATGGAATCCGTATAAGCGGTCGCAATCCCAGTAACAGCGTTTGTTACTCCAGGACCGGAGGTAACCAATGCAACACCAACCTTACCTGTGGCACGCGCATAGCCATCGGCCGCATGAACTGCGGCCTGTTCGTGACGAACCAAAATATGTTCAAACTTATCTTGTTTGAAGATCTCGTCATAGATAAAGAGAACCGCACCACCCGGATAACCCCAAACATATTCCACTCCCTCGGCATGCAAAGCATGCACCAACATCTCAGCACCGATCATTTCAGGGGCGGATTGTTTTGTGGGGCTTGAGCTAGAGTCGGATTGAAGACCGTTTGTGGCCTGACCACCTTTGGTGGCTAAAAATTCAGCATTACTCGTATTCATTGTCATTTTCCTTTGCAATTTTCGGCAAAAAATTGTTTAGGCTGTTCTGTCCCTTACTTATGGTCCGGGTTCGAACGGCACTGCCGCAAAGAAAAAAGACTGCCACTTCTTGGATGGTCTCTTCGCGGTAAGCCTTCCATTGTAAAGCAATAGCCTAGAATGAGCGAGTTTAGGCACTATTTTGCATCTAATCCGAGCAACGAAACCACAAAAACAACACTCATTGATCCGCAGTAACTCAAATGGCTTCTGCCCAAGAACTCGACCAATTTCTCGCTGCTGTTGAGAAAAAAGCCTTTAAACAGGCCGTCTATGCGGTTCGGGATGAGGCGGCCGCCCTCGATGTGGTGCAAGACGCCATGATCAGCCTGGCACAAAAATACGGCGATCGGCCCGCTCTTGAGCTGCCGCTGATTTTTACCCGGATTCTACAAAATCGGATCCATGACTGGTTTCGTCGCCAAAAGGTCCGTTCTACCTATGAGACCCCCTTCTCGTCTCTGGGGGTCGGCACCGATGGGGAGGAGGATTTTGACCCCCTCGAACTGATTGAGATCCGGGAAGAAGGCCAAATTCCTTCCGATGCCTCAACGGTTTTGGCTAATCGCGAGCTTTTGGCCACCCTGGAACAGGAAATAGCAAAATTGCCAAATCGTCAACGAGAAGCCTTCCTCATGCGTTATTGGGATGAGCTAAGTACATCTGAGACGGCCCTTGCCATGGGATGCAGCGAGGGAAGCGTGAAAACTCATTGCTCCCGAGCCGCCCACACTTTGGCAGCTGCGTTAAAAGCCAAGGGGATTGTATTGTGACGAAAGATACGAATCAAAAACAATTTGTGAGTTCGGTCGAAGAGCGTTTTGCGAAACGCGTGACCGCCCTACTTGATGCTAATAACCATCACCTGAGTGGCGACATCCAAGATCGCCTTCGTGAAGCACGCTTGCTTGCCGTTAATCGTGCGAAGCCTGAAGCCGTCTTGATGATGCAACTGCAGGCAGCTCATCCTGGCCATAAAAACGTTTCATGGGACAAACCAATTTGGTCTTTTACTGGCTGGCTAATTCCAATTGCCGTCGTGGTGTTTGGCTTGATTGCCATTACCGAATGGCAAGAAGATCAACGAATTAAAGATATTGCAAATGTCGACATTGCTCTTTTGACCGATGATGTTCCACCAGATGCATTTGTAGATAACGGCTTCATGGCTTATCTAAAACTGAAAACTAGCACCAAGCCTCAAGAGGCGGTTCGGCCAGAGGACGAAAAAATCTAGTGAGAGCCAACCGCATCACGCTTTGTGCTGCACCCCTTCTGATGGGCCTACTGTGGATGAATTCAGTTCATTCTCAGACCCCTCCTTCGGTTAAAAGTCCGCAAACCGTAACGGAACTCAAAAAGCCAAATAGTCTCGACTGGCAACAACTAAGCCCCCTTCAACAGGCAGTGCTTATGTCTTTGGAGCCGGACTGGAGCAGTTTTACAACTGCCAGTAAGACCAAATGGTTAAAAGTGGCCAATCGCTATCCAACCATGTCGAGTGCTGAGCAAGAACGCTTGCAGTCTCGAATGGCGGCGTGGGCCAAACTCCCGCAAAAAGATCGCCGTTTGGCACGCGATAACTATCTCTCCAGTTTGCAATTCCCTCCCGACCAAAAAGCGGCTGCCTGGCAAGCGTATCAACAGCTTTCAGAGGAAGAAAAACAGAAGCTAGCTCAAGAGGAGCAAAGTCGTAAAAAGACGGGTGCCGTAACATCACCTGCCATACAGACGCGGCCACCCCTCAACACATCAAACTCATCATCATCGGGTTCCACAATCAAATAAACTGTGGGAATGAACCCCGCAGAGCTCAATAGCTTACCGCCCCCCCGATTTTGGCGACGCGTATTTTGTAATCTCTACGAACAACTACTGCTTGTTGGGGTATTAGCACTTACCTTTATGGTCCCCAATTTATTAATTGGCGTTCTATTTGGCATTGCCATTCCCAGTTGGCTCAGCTTCTTCTACTTATACGGTGTGCTGGGGTTTTACTTTGTATGGTACTGGCGACGTAACGGACAAACCTTGGCCATGCAAACCTGGCGCATCCAAATCGTGGCAGAGGATGGTGGGCTGCTAGCCAAAAATCAGGCGCTTTGGCGTTACGTCTACGGCTCACTGTGGATCGTGCCCTGCCTCATCATCCATGCCATCTATCCACTGCGGGGTTGGCAAATCATTGGGCTCCTGTTTGCGGTTTCTCTTTTCCTTTGGCCGCTCAGTATGTATTTAGATCGCAAACATCGCCAGGGTTTGCCAGATCGCATGGCACAAACGAAGTTAATTCAGTTGCCTCCGAAGGCAAAGGTCTCTGCGACTTCTGCTCCAAAGGCGAACTAAACTTCGCGTAGGCATTCCATCGTACTTGCAGTCTGGATCTTTTGCTGCAAGCGAAAACCGGCAAGCAAACTGACGCACACGCCTAGAACAATACCAAGTCCAATCGCTGTACCAAAGGAGTAGAACTCAATTTCCAGTAAGTAGCGGCCCAGGGCCCACGTGGTAGCGCTCGCTGCCAGACCACCCAATAGGCCCGATAGAAATCCGATGGTGGTGAGCTCAATCACCACGAGCTGCGCCAAGGTTCGTTTTGATGCCCCCACTGCCTTGAGCAGAGCTGCATCCCGAAAACGATCGTCTTGGGTAGATCCAATCGCAGCAAAGAGCACCAAAATTGCAGCGCACAAGGTAAACACTAATAACAAGCCCAATGCACTCGCTAGACGATTTAAGACCTCCTGAATTTGACGAATCGAGTTCTCAATATCAACAATCGTCAAATTAGGATAGGTCTGAGCTAACTTGAGATCCAAGTTCTCACGCTCTCTGGGCTGGTGATACGAGGTAATCCATGATTTAGGAAAATCATCCAAGGCTTTTGGCGGAAAGATCACAAAGAAATTAACCTGCATCGAACCCCAATCGAGCTTGCGCATCGAGGTAATGGGTGCGGTAATTTTTTGGCCAGCAATATCAAAACTCATTTGATCGCCCATGCGCAGATTAAGGGTCTTCGCAATTCCACTCTCAATCGAAATTTGTGGAATTGCCGAATTTCCAAACCATTGACCAGCAACTAATTGATTGTCACTTGGCAATTGATTGGTATACGAGAGATTGAATTCACGATCAACCAATCGGCGTGCATTGTCGGTTTGGTAGTTGTCGGGCATAACCTCACGCTCATTAATATGCGTGAGTCGACCCCGAACCATCGGATACAGTTGCGCCTGTCCAATGCCACCGGCATTTAACATGCGCTGCACGTCTGCTTTTTGATCATTTTGGATATTGATCAAAAACCGATTTGGGGCGTGATCGGGGATATTGGCTTGCCAACTCTGCAACAGGTCTTGACGCAACAAAAAGATCAGTAAGAGAGCCATGATGGCTAAAGCCAAAGAACTCACCTGAATCATGGCAAAGGCAGCGCGGCGCGATTGCGTGCTAATTGCAAACCGGGTCACAAACCCGATCCTCGCTAGGTAGCGTGATTGGCTAAAGCGCTCGAGACCCCACAAGCCAAGCCAAGCAAGTCCCGCAAAGAGTAAAGCACCAATCCCAAATGAACCGGTCGCCCAAACCAGTAACTTCAGGTCGCGGGTTGCCCAAAACACCAAAGCCAAGCAACTGATCAGCCCAAACAGCGCAATCGATTTGGCCGCTAATGGCACTTTGCCAAACTCTCGGCGCACTAGACGTAATGGGGAGATCTGGCTTAAGGTCAAGATCGGTGGCCCAGCAAAGCCAAAGAGGAGTAACAGAGCAAATGCAATACTCCAAACGACCGGCCAAACCGATGGCAAAGGCAGACGGGTTTGAATGAGACCACCCAAGAGTTGCATCAAGGCTTCTTGAGCAAACCAGCCGATCAATCCACCAAGAATGGTGGCCACCACGCCAATGAGAGAAAGAACAAGCAGTTGTTTGCGCAAAATCTGTCCCTGACTCGCGCCAAAGCATTTCCATACGGCACAACTATCCGCTTGCTTGAGAACATAGCGTCTAGCTGCAAGCGCAATCGCTAAGGCGCAGATCAGCGCTGTCATTAAGGCTACGAGGGATAAGAAGCGCTCTGCTCGCTCCAAAGTCTTGCGCATCATCGGCTGAGCGTTCTCTAACGACTCAACTCGAATACCGCGCAGTTTTTGCTGCTCAATATGATTGAGAGCCCAATCTTGATAATCTCGGATTTGACGATCCGTTCCAGAAACCAGTAGACGATAGGTAACGCGGCTCCCAAAACCGATGAGTCCGGTGCTTGCCAAGTCATCAATACTGATCATTGCTCGGGGTGCAAAGTTCATAAAGGCTGCACCACGATCAAGTTCTCGCACAATCACCGCATCAATCCGAAATTGGCGATCGCCGATATTAAGTGAATCACCCAACTTTGCACGCAAAGAGATCAATACAGCTGGGTCGACCCAAACCGTATTTTTAGGAGGCATTCCGGTGACCTCTTCAATTGATCGTTCATCGACCCTGCCGTCAATCATTTGACGACTAATTTGCAACTGTCCCCGAAGAGGATAAAGAGCGCTCACCGCCTTTAATGAACTTAATTTACTTTCCCCGCCATGACTCACCATGCTAGGAAATACCACCGTCTGGGCAATATTGAGTTTCTTGGACCTCGCCTCCTCAATCAAGGCGGGTGCAATCGGCTGATCCGCAGCAATTAATACATCAGCAGCCAGCAGTGTGCGGCCATCGATCTCAAAGCTGCGTTGGAGGCGATCAGCCAGAAAGCTAACACTAGAGAGCGCAGCCACTGAAAGCACGAGGGCCACAAAGAGCCAAAAGAGCTCCTTTGCGCGCAGCTCCTTAAAGAGCATCTGCATCTGTATTAAATACTAGGTACCTGACCGCCATCCACCCTGATCACCGATCCAGTGATGTAAGAAGCGTTTTGACTCGCCAAGAATGCGGCGGTATCGCCGTACTCTTTTGGGTCACCATAACGACCTATAACGACCTACGGGGATGGTTTTCAGGCTAGCACTGACCACAGCGTCGTATGTGATGTTCTCACGCTTAGCACGCGCTTCATCGAGTTGGCGCAAGCGATCGGTCGCTACGCGACCTGGCATGATCACATTCACGGTTACTCCATCAGCCGCCACCTCAGTAGCCAAGGTTTTAGACCAGCCAAGCAATGCGGCTCTAAGCGTATTCGAAATCGCTAAATTACGAATCGGGACGACTGCCCCAGAAGTGGTACTAGTAATAATCCGGCCCCAACGACGCTCACGCATCCCGGGCAAGACCCGATCTGTAATTTTCATTAGGGAGAGCACCATCTCCTGAAAACTTTTTTGCCATAACTGCGGATCTTGTCCACTCGCCGTTGTTGGTGGTGGCCCCCCGGTGTTATTAATCAAGATATCAATTGGGCCCAGCTGGCTCTCAACCGTTTGAACATGACTGTCAATTGCATTGAGATCCGCGAGATCCCAATTTAAGGCGAGCGCCTTGCCGCCAACCGACTCAATCATGTTGACCGTTTGTGCGAGACCCTCAGCATTGCGGCCTGTTACCGCCACGTTTACACCCTCGCGCGCCAGCGCGTATGCCATGGCTTGCCCCAAACCACGGCTCGATGCCAGCACCAACGCAGTCTTCCCCTTGATTCCTAAATCCATCGCATATCCCCTTATTCGTCCTTTTATTGTTTGGCTGACTTTGGCTGAACCAATGGCTTTGGCAGGTTCTTTGTGCCCGCATCCAAGTCGGCTTCAAAACGTTGCAAGATGGTGGCGAATGCTTGCTGCAAACCATTAGCTAGCGTGCCTGGACGATTATCCTTCAAAGGCATGCGTTGTGTATAACGGCTATTCATCAAGATTGGGTTTTGCGAGCCCGAGGATAAGACGACCAAATAGAACTCCATGCTAACAACCGCTTCTGCTTGATTACGATAATCCCCATAAAACTCGGTAACATTCACCTGCAGGGTGTAATACGGGAAGAAAGTATTGCTTTGATTAACGGTTGCCTTGAAGATATTGGCATCGCTAATCCACTGACGCGTCGCACTAGCCACCATCTCAGCTGGACTCGAAATATACCCGTTATAGAAATCCTTCTCATAGCGCTGATCGGCCAAGCGATAAACCATGGATTTACCATCAAACGGTCCATTGACCGATACCGGCCCCACCTTTAACCAAAAATCAGTATTGGGTTTACGGGGCTCCCCAGTTCGTTTTGGATCAATCAACCAAGTACTAGTTTCAAGATTGGGTCGGGTGGGGGCACAAGCTGCCAAGATAGAAATGCCGGTCAACAGTACTATGACTTGAGTGAAGCGACGTAATGCAAAGCTCATTTTTGAACTCCAGTTTGGGGCAAGGTAATGCGCGGTGGGGGCTCTCCCCAAACCATGCTGCTCGGATATCGGCTAGCCACTTTGGCAAAATCATTCAACTGATCGGTAATTTGCTTGAGATTATCGATCGAGGTAATGGTGTCGCCTTGCATACTCGATAAGGTTTGACGAAGAATGACCGTCGTCGCAATCACTTCGCGCATTAAGAGCTCAAGCTCTGCTTTATTAGCAACCTCGTCGATTCTGCCAAGCAATACATTTAAGCGCTCAACCGATTTCGCAATCCCGGAATTGTCTTTGCCATCACCACCGATGATGGTGTTGAGATTGGTCAGTAGCACATCAAATTTTTTCTGAGTTTCTGCTAAATTCATCTCGCCCAAGTTATCCAATACCTTACGAATCCCTGAGAAGAATATGTCGGTCTGGCTAGGCAAAGAATCAATCACCAAATACTCTGGCTTCCAGCTGTATGGAAGAGCCTTGTAGTTGTTCATATCACGCACGTAGTCGAGCTCGACGTAATTCACGCCGGTAATCCCCTGACTTTTCACACGAGCACGTAAGTTCTTAGGTAGCTGCTTAGTGGGTCCTAATAATTTTTCTTCATCACCATCAATCAGCATGCGGATCACCACATATTCTTTTCGCTCAGGAAAGGGCTCATTGGACTCATACAAGGCGCCTGATAAACCAATAAAGGTCACCTGCCCTACTTTCACCCCCCGAAATCGTACCGGTGCACCTACATCTAAACCTGTAATCGATTGCTCAATATACGTCTCCGCCATCGTTGTTTTCTTAAAGAGTTGGCCGGTACCAAACACCAGAATTAAGGCAAGAATGGCAGCAAAGCCGGCAAACACAAATAATCCCAAGCGAAAGTAATTTGGATTCGATTGACTCATGCTGCTTCCTTCGACATAACGCGATTAAAAAATTGATGCACTTTGGGATCAGAACTGGTATCTCGTAAGACCCGAGGATCGCCTTGCGCAATAATACTTTTAGTATCTTTGTCTAGCATAATCACCCGATCAGCAATCGCATAAATACTGGCTAACTCGTGCGACACGATCACAAACGTGATGCCCAAATTTTTTGCCAAATCCAGGATGGTCTGATCTAAATCTGCGGACGTAATCGGATCAAGGCCGGCAGATGGCTCATCCAAAAACAAAATCTTTGGGTCAAGGGCCATCGCACGTGCGATCGCCGCACGCTTTTGCATTCCCCCACTAATCTCATTGGGCATGTAGTTAGCATAGGGCAGTAAGCCCACTAGGTCTAATTTGCAGCGCGCCAATAAGTCCATCTCATCATCATCGAGCTCGGTGTACTCCTCCATAAACAGTCGGACGTTTTCTAGGAGGGTCATCGAGCCAAATAATGCACCCTGCTGATACATCACCCCAAAATGCGTCATGATGTCTTGGCGTTCCTGACCAATCGCTTGGGTAATGTTCATCCCCTCAATCCAGACATCGCCAGCAAGAGGTTGATAGAGTCCGAACAGATTTTTAAGTAAGCTCGATTTGCCACAACCGGACCCACCAAGAATAATGAAGATCTCTCCATCCGCTACCGAGAAATTGAGGTTTTGCAACAGCACCTTACTGCCATAACCAACGGTTAGATTTTTGACCTCAATTGGATTCATTAGAAACCTGTTCGATACGAGACATAGGCAAAAATACCATCTACTACCGTAATCATCACAATGCTACTAACCACCGCGCGCGTGGTCGAGATACCAACTGCTGCTGCTCCAGTACCCGTTTGCATGCCCCGCAAGCAGCCCACACTCGCGACCACCACACCAAATAGGGTGGCCTTGGTTAATCCGGAAAAAATATCCTCAAGCAGTACGGTATTTAAGACGCCTTCATAAAAGTTCACCAAGGGTACGCCATAGATCAGCATTGTGAGTGAAGATGAAAAGACGCTCACCAGGTCGGCATAAATGGTCAAAATGGGTGCAACGACTAAACCTGCTAAGACTCGGGGCAGAACCAGAAAACGTATGGGATTTAATCCAGCGGTTACCAGGGCATCCACTTCACTATTAACAGTCATGGTGCCGATTTCAGCTGCAAAGGCGGCAGAGGATCGACCCGCCAATAAGATGGCAGTAATCAAGGGTCCCAACTCCCGAAAGATCCCTAAGGAAACGAGCGGACCGACAAAGGTAATGGCTCCAAACTTTTCCATTCCAATGGCCGACTGAAAGGACAAAATCACACCAATCAGAAATGCCACCAAGCCAACAATCGGCATCGCAGCGAGACCCGCCTGTACGGCAACGCTAGCAAAATCTTGCCAACGGACTTTCAGGGGGTTGCGTGCAGCCCAAGCGAGTTCACTAGCAACCTGTCCCGTGAAAAAGATAATGCCCCGGATATCATTCCAGAATAAGAGAGCCGCCTTACCGGTCTTGATCAACAATCCCTCATCTGGAACTGCTTCTTCCTTTGGAAACAATTTCTCAAACGGTGTGAAGCGTTTTAATTGATTTTGATGAGTGGCACTAAATCCTTGCAGCTCGATCTTGTCACCGTGCAGCGCCTGAGCATGCTGTAGATCGATGATGAATGCCAGACCTGCACCATCAATGTACTCAATGGCTGCACCATTAATTTGCAGCGTTTTACTCTCGCCCCCTTGCCCCAACCATTGCATTTGCTGATTTCTAACTTCTTGCCAGGTGTGGCCCAGGGTATCGGCAGTGATTCTGCCCGATAGGGTTACACAAGCAATCACCCCGGATACTTGCCAATTTGCAACCGGTAGTGGTGAAGTTACGGCGGTAGAAGAAGCCATATTCTGACTATTAAAGCAAAGAATCGTGACTTACAAAAAATCTGCCACAAGGGCAGACCTGGGAATATGGCGCGGCTGGCAGGATTCGAACCCACGACCCCTTGGTTCGTAGCCAAGTACTCTATCCAACTGAGCTACAGCCGCATGAGGCAGAATTATGCCATGGATACGAAGAACTACATCACACCGGCTGGGCATGAGGCACTAAAAACCGAGCTTTTGCAGCTTTTGGACCAAGAGCGCCCACAAATTGTGCAAGTGGTGCATTGGGCAGCATCCAATGGAGATCGCTCTGAAAACGGCGATTACATCTACGGAAAGAAGCGTTTACGTGAGATCGATCGGCGTATTCGCTTCCTCAATCAACGTCTTGAGAATGCTGTGGTGGTCAATAACCAAGAACGCATTGCAAATGGCGGCGATCCCGAGCAGATCTTCTTTGGGGCAACGGTTCTTTATAGCGACAGCGACGGGGTTGATACCCAAATTCGGATTGTTGGCGTCGATGAAGTAGATCTTGAAAAAGGCTATGTAAGCTGGATCTCGCCAATTGCAAAAGCACTAATCAAGGCTAAAGTAGGCGATACGGTCCGTATTCAAACACCAGCGGGTATCAAAGAAATTGATATTCTGGATGTGCGTTACGAGAACTGCTAAACGCTTTTATTACGGATTACCCGAAATACATCGGTATTAGCGCGCAGCCCCCGCAATACGCGCGAGAGATGCAAACGGTTTAAGACTTGGATCGTGAAGCGCATCGTGACCGAGTCTTCTTTGTATTTATCGTCCATTGAGACATTGAGGATGTTGGAGTCAGCTGAGGTGATCGAACTCGCAACGCGTGCCAACACCCCTTTTCCTTGCTTAGTGTCCACTGTGATGGCTACATCAAACTCTCGGTTGGTATCTTTACTCCATTGCACACCGACCCACTTGTCACCATCTTTAGACAGCATCCGATGAGCCACCTTACAGTCTTGAGTGTGGATTTGCAGTCCCTCACCCTTCCCGAGATAGGCCATGATGTCATCACCAGGAATTGGATGGCAACAGCTTTGAAAGCTTACTGACATGCCCTCACGACCATCCACCACGAGCGATGGTATTGGTGTCTCCTGATCAGAGTTGCCC
>JBDLUB010000012.1:0-12174 GCA_039805525.1 Pseudomonadota bacterium
TCCATTGGCAAACTTGCCCACCCGAATCTTCGGGCCCTGTAAATCAGCCATGATGCCCACTTCACGATCGAGCTCTTTAGATATCTGACGCACCAGGTCGTAACGTGCCTGATGATCGGCAACGGTTCCATGTGAAAAATTAAGACGAACCACATTGAGCCCCGCACGAATCATGTCGCGCAAGACCTCGGGCTTCTCGGACGCCGGCCCCAGCGTGGCAATAATTTTGGTAGCTCGTTGCATCATTACTCCTTCGCGCGCTCTGCAAGCACGGCAAATGCAGGCAGGGTTTTGCCCTCAAGAAACTCTAAGAACGCCCCGCCTCCGGTTGAAATGTAGTCCACTTGATTCTCGATACCGTACTTTGCAATGGCGGCTAAGGTATCCCCACCACCAGCAATCGAGAATGCTGGTGAGTGGGCAATAGCTGCTGCAATCATTTTGGTGCCGCCGCCAAACTGATCGATTTCAAAAACGCCTAAGGGGCCATTCCAAACAATCGTGCCGGCATGCGCCAACATCATCGATAGTTGCGCAGCTGTTTTAGGGCCAACATCCAAAATCATGTCGTCTGGCGCCACCTCATCAACTGGCACCCGATTGGCTCTAGCTAGGGGAGATAACTCATTGGCAACTACCACATCCTCAGGAATCGGAACTCGCGCCCCGCGCTTTTCCATGAGCGCAATTATTTCTTTGGCTTCATTCACTAAATCTGGCTCAGCCAGTGACTTACCAATATTGAAGCCTTTGGCTAATAAAAAGGTGTTGGCAATCCCACCACCAACGATTAATTCATCGACTTTCTCGGCGAGCGACTTCAGAATGGTTAATTTGGTTGATACCTTGGAGCCCGCCACAATGGCCACTAGCGGCCTTCTTGGTTCGGCCAGGGCGCGACTCAAGGCATCGAGCTCAGCAGCCATTAAAGGGCCAGCACACGCGATCTTGGCAAATCGGGCAATACCATGCGTCGTCGCTTCAGCGCGATGCGCCGTGCCAAATGCATCATTAACGTAAACATCGCATAAGGCAGCCATTTTTTTAGCTAACTCATCCGCATTCTTTTTCTCACCCACATTAACCCGACAGTTCTCCAAAAGAACCAAATCGCCTGGGTTCAGTTCAAAACCACCATCAACCCAATTACTGATTAATGGAACCTTACGATTTAGGATCTCTGCAATGCGATGGGCAATCGGTGCCAAACTATCTTCCGCCTTAAACGCTCCTTCGCTAGGCCGACCCAAATGAGAGGTCACCATCACCGCTGCTCCGCCATCTAGGCACATCTGAATCGCCGGGATCGATGCCCGAATCCGCGTATCTTCGGTAATGTTGCCAGCCTCATCTTGAGGGACGTTCAAATCAGCACGGATAAATACCCGCTTTCCTTTGAGCCGACCAGATGCTGCGAGATCACTAAGGCGCTTTACATGAAGCAAGGTGGTGGACATAGACTATTAATTTTGGAGAAATTAGAGTATTTGACGTAGGAGTTCCATTTTAGAGCCAGTAACGCACCAAACTAAACACGGTCATACCTAATATCAGGGTTGGTAGCATCTGACGAGTCCAGAAGTACACCACAAAACCTGCTAATCCTCCCCAAAGATTGGGGGATTTCCAGTCCATTTGGCTAATTTCGACTGCTCCTGGGGGTAAAAGCAGCTCAGGTGCAACAATGCCCACAATCGCCGCTAGAGGTGCATAACGAATCGCTCTTAGAACTAACTCAGGCACTTGAACGCGTGCACCCAAGAATACAAAGAAAGACCGGGTTAGAAGAGTCACGAGGGCCATCCCCCCAATCAGTAAGGCGATCTCAAAAGCGCCCAGGGAATCCGGTCTCATCGCATTGCCTTGGGTGAGCGGTCAGCCAAGATCCCAACCACGATCGCTGCCAAAATGGCCGCCGTCAAATTAAGCTTGAGCGGCAAACTATAGGTCAGGATAGCGACAATCGCAGCAACAATCGCTGCCCAGCGGGCTGCGCGATGATCCAGCATTGGGACAATCACAGCAATTAAAGCCAAAGTCCCGGCAAACTCCATCCCCCAATCATCTGGGATTTGACTTGCGCCCAGGACGCCAAGAATCGAACCGGCTTGCCAGATACCCCAATTGCCAGTGGCAAGCCCATACATGAAGTAAGTGCGGTAATACGCATCTTTTTTCCTATCGGTCACCGCTTGCACCCCAGGAAAGCGGCTGGTGTACATCAAGTACCCAAAATCCGCTGTGAAATAACCCAGTATGGCTCTGCGCCAAGCGGGTAAGTGCGAAAAGTGAGCTTGCACGCCAATGCTAAAAATCACAAAACGCAAGTTCACGATGAATGCGGTAATCAGAATCGTAAAGACAGAAAAACCGGCCCCAATCAGCGGAAGGGCAGCAAGCTGGGCCGAGCCCGCAAAGACGAATAAAGTCATCGCCAGTGCCTGCTCAGTGCTTAGGACCGATTTACCCATCGCCAAGCCGGTCACCACCCCCCAACTAAAGATGGCAAGAGCCGAGCGTGACATGGTTTTCAGCCCATCACGCCACGCCGATTGCTGTTGCTGGTTCCAGCCCAAGTAAGGCAATTTAGCTGTCAGGCGAGCGAAATCCATAGATGAGCTAATTATAGAAAGGCCAGCTCATTGGGCGGCAGACCGCGTGATTCCTCTGCTCTACAATAAGGCTTTAGGGCTAAATTGCATAAAAAATCCGCAAGCCCGCCACAACATAAAGGTGCTAATGATGTCGATGTCTGACCGCGATGGAGTTATTTGGTTCGATGGCAAGATGGTCCCCTGGCGGGATGCCAATATTCATGTACTAACTCATAGCCTTCACTACGGCATGGGCATCTTTGAGGGTATTCGTGCCTATAAGACCGAAAATGGAACTGCAGTATTTCGCTTGGCCGAGCATGTCAAGCGCCTCTTTAACGGCCTAAAGATTTTTCAGATGAAAATCGATTACAGCGAGGAGCAAATTGCACAAGCCATTCTTCAAGTTGTGCGTGATAACAAATTGGCCTCATGCTATATCCGCCCCATTATTTTCATCGGATCTGAAAAGTTGGGTATTTCGCCAACCGGCAATAAAGTGCATACGGCAATTGCAGCATGGCAATGGGGTGCTTACCTTGGCGAGGATGGGATTAACAAAGGGATTCGGGTCAAAACCTCATCCTTTACCCGCCACTTCGTAAACTCTTCCTTAGTTCGTGCAAAAGCCTCTGGTTACTACATTAATTCCATCTTGGCGCATCAAGAAGTGGCTGCCAATGGCTACGATGAGGCCCTCCTACTGGATACGGAAGGTTACGTCTCTGAGGGTTCAGGCGAGAACATGTTCATGGTTCGCAATGGCATTGTGTTTACTCCCGATCTCGCATCCTGTCTTGATGGTATTACTCGAGACTCGATTATTCGTATTGCCAAAGACTTAGGGTTTGAGGTTCGAGAAAAGCGTATCACCCGTGACGAGGTGTACTCTGCAGATGAAGCCTTCTTTACTGGTACCGCAGCTGAAGTTACTCCAATTCGCGAACTGGATGACCGAACCATTGGCGATGGCAAACGCGGTCCGATTACCAAACAAATTCAGGATGTCTTTTTCGATACGGTATACGGTCGCAACGACCGTTATCGTACTTGGTTAACCACTGTCTAAATTTAGATTGCTATGAGTGATTTAAACGAACTGAATGCGGTCATGGTTCACGGCAACGACTTGCCGCTGCATTGCCCAACCAAAGATACTCCAGCCTGGAACTATCACCCGCGTGTTTTTCTGGATATTCTTGCTACCGGTCAGGTGAAATGCCCCTATTGCGGCACTGAATACCACTTGATTCCTGGCACCGAACCACACGGCCACTGATATTGGCTCCAAACGGGGCTCCGCTATGCCACGCATCCTCGTTATCGCCCCACATTGGATTGGGGATGCGGTCATGTCCTTGCCGCTCATCACCCTCATTCATACCAAGTTTCCTAATTACAGTATTGATGTTCTGTGCACCCCATGGGTTGGCTCTATCTACCGCGCCTGTCCTGCCGTTGAAACAATCGTCGAACGTGATTTTCAGCACGGCGCTCTGCAGTGGAGCTTACGACGATCAACCGCGCGTGAGCTCAAGAAACAAGCTTATGACATGGCATTTGTGCTACCAAATAGCATGAAGTCGGCACTGATCCCTTGGCTCGCAGGCATCCCAACGCGGATTGGCTACCAAGGCGAGTTTCGGTTTGGGTTAATCAATGTTTCGCTGCCCAATCCATCACGCCAATCGCGCACGCCCATGATGGAGCACTATGCAAAATTATTAGGTGGCGCGCTAGACCAAACAAGCAATCCTCAAAATCTGCCATTACCAAAATTAAGCATTGATTCCACTCTTACGCAATGGGCAAGGGGCAGGATCGAAGAGATCGGTGGTGTACCTCTTTATGTATTTGCCCCTGGCGCCGAATACGGCTCTGCAAAGCGCTGGCCAACGAGTCACTTTGCGCAATTAGCGAACCAGATCTTAGAAGACAACCCAGATGCGAAGATTATTATTCTGGGGAGCCGAGCCGATCATGTGCTTGGCCAAGAAATTGTGCAATCTACCAATTTATCTGATCGTATCCACAATTGGTGCGGTGCGATTCGCTTAGACCAATCGATGGCACTCATCGCACAATCCACATGCCTGATCAGCAACGACTCAGGTCTGATGCATATTGGCGCAGCCCTATCGATTCCACAAATTGCTATTTTTGGTTCAAGCAATCCCAAGCACACGCCGCCCTTATCCCCAAAGGCCCAAATCATTTGGCTCGGATTAGACTGTAGCCCCTGCTATCAGCGCACCTGCCCACTTGGGCATCTCAATTGTTTAAATCAGATCGATTCACAACGCGTCTACAGTATGCTTACACCAATAAAGGTCCAATAAATAGCTTATGCCGCGCTTCGCACGACTCTTTCAGAATCCCGATGAGGTGATTGATGCCTGGCGTGAGACCCTGCGGCAAGGGGACGTCGAAGGAGCCCTCGCCTTATGGCTCGATGACGACTCAATTACTTGTGTGCTACCAGAAGGTAATCGCTTAAGCGGTCATGCGGAGATTCGAGCGGGGCTAGAGCGCATGCTCGCAAGGCCCCTCTATTTAGAACCGATTGCTTGCATCGAGCACATTACCGTGAGTGCTGCAGTGTTTGATTCAACCGAAGCTGTCTATTTTGAAAATAATCAGATTGAGGCTGATTTCATGATTAATATCACCCTAGTCCTCATGCAAGATGGCAAAGGCTGGCGTATCGCCCATTTACACGCCAGTCGTTCTCACGATGATGACTTTGAGTTTCCGAGCGATCAGCACGAGCTGCACTAACTCTTTTTTTGCTCTTTTTGCTCTTCGCGGTATTGATTCTGAAACACGCGCAATCGCGCATCAATCACTGAACCCAGATAAAAATCATTACCGGCAGCCGAGCGTGCAATTTTCAGCTGCTCAATCGCCGATGGCCAAGCCCCTTCGGTAGCGAACTTCTCAGCAAGTGCGTAATGCCGCAAACCAATCTTTTTATCTTGGTCATACGCGCGCGCCAACAAATCCCACCAGATCGTCTCATTCGGTTGTGCTTTGGTCTTCGCTCGTAACAAAGTAATGGCCTCATTAGCTCGACCCAAGCGCAGTTCTGCATTGACCGTCGCCACAGCGGCAGAGAATGAAAACGGATCCGCCTTGGCCGCATTTTGGGCATACTGTAAGGCCTCCTCGGGCCTACCTCGTGCAAGGGCTAACTCAGATGCCGTGTAATCAAACGATAAGCTCTGACGCTGCACAGGTGATCCGGGTGCCAAGACATTTTGCGCTACAGCCCGAGCTTTTTGCAAAAAGCTTTCTGCCTGATCAAAGCGCCCCTGACGTTGAGCAACCAAGGCTAAGCCATAGAAGCCCTCCATTTGCTTTTCGGGGCTAGCCTGCTTACTCAAACTCTCAAATAAATTACGCAGATCAAATAAGCCACTGGTAGTCCCACTCTGCTCGACTCGCGCTCGGGCTTTAATGAGATAGAACTCGAGCGCACTGGGCACCCGATTTTGTACAACGGTCCTCGCCCGGTCTTGCATATCAGCAATACGGTCAGTAGTTAAGGGGTGAGTGCGCAAATACCCCGGCACACCACTATCCATGATTCCATAAGCCTTTTGCAAACGCTGAAAGAATGCGGGTGCGCCATTTACATCGTAACCACTGGCTTGCAAGATCTGAAAACCAATTCGATCGGCCTCGCGCTCTGCGTCCCGCGAATACGAGAGTTGATTCTGAATCGCAAGTGCCTGGCCACCCGTGATTAGGCCGGCAGCAGCGCCAGGATTACTAGCAGCTGCTAACGCACCCAGCACAATGCCGGCTAACGCAATGATTGAATTGGTTCCTTGACGCTCCAAAGAGCGCGCCAAGTGACGTTGCAATACATGGCCAATCTCATGACCCATCACCGAAGCGATCTCTGAATCGGTCTCCGCAGTAATTAAGAGCCCCGTATGAAAACCAATAAATCCACCGGGCAATGCAAACGCATTAATCGATGGGTCCTTCACCGCAAATACCTCATAGTCGTATGCGGCACTGCCTTGGGCATTTGCTCCACCCAGTTGCAAGCGTCGTGCGGCTTGCATTAGTCGTCGCTCCATCGAGTTGAGGTAATCGTAGATGGGCCAATCATTGGAAAAATCCCGATCCCTACGAATCTCCCGCATGATCTGCTCACCAATCTTGCGCTCATCTAAGGGACTTAGAGCGTCACCTCCCGGATCGCCCATATCAGGCAATACCAAGACGGGTTGCGATTGCAAAGTATTTCGGGAGGGTAAATTGGCTGAGCGCGCTTCCGGTGACTGAATCACCCGCCCAAGGTTCTCCTTGGCTGCATTGTCTTGGGTGACCGACACCCCTGGCTGTTGGGCGAAGGAAGAAACACTTAAGACCCCGCTTAAGTACAAAGCAACGATTCGTTTTACTTGCTTCCCCATGCCTATATGGTAAAACCTCTTGTATGAACAAACTCACGCATTTTGATTCCAGTGGCCAAGCGCATATGGTTGACGTTAGCGATAAAGCGTCTACCCACCGGGTAGCCATTGCGACTGGCTGTATTCAAATGAATCCTAACACCTATGAACTGATTGAGTCGGGCGGTCATAAAAAGGGTGATGTACTTGGCATTGCCCGAATCGCCGGAATTCAGGCGGCCAAGAAAACAGCTGATCTCATTCCTCTCTGCCATCCAATTGCACTCACCCATGTGAGCATTGAGTTCCGATCCGATCAGTCTAGCCATACGATTTATTGTCAAGCCAGGGCCGAAACTACGGGGCCCACTGGCGTTGAAATGGAAGCGCTCACTGCCACCCAAATCGCCCTACTCACGATCTATGACATGTGTAAAGCCGTTGACCGTGGGATGGTGATGAGCGATATCAAGTTACTTGAAAAGAGCGGCGGCAAATCGGGAGATTGGAAGGCGAGCTAACTACTCGCCCCAACTCAAGGGGTTACTTACCCACTCGACACTCTGCCGGTAAGAGCTTAGCGGGGAGATTGGTTTGCTCCGAACGGCAGGACCAGCCGCCCGACCAGGTAACTAAATTACTTTGTGAGAGATCAATTGCGCGGGGTGAAGCGACATCCGGCTCATTAGTCGGAATCAAAATCAAACTATTTTTACCATCGGGCGCCACCGATGTTTGGTAATCAATGGCAATCGCCCCACTTGGCAAGATCTCGATCTCTTTCACACTCCGCGTTGGGGTAAATGAAAAAGACTCTTGAGTAACCCGATCCATCGGGCTTGGCCCTTTGCTAGCGTATGCCTCGGTCACTGCCAATTTAGCGCTAGATGCAAGATTTAATCCTTCGACAACTCGCCCGCGAGCAATGTAATCCTGATACTGTGGCACAGCAACGGCAACTAAGATGCCAATAATGGCCACGACAACCATCACTTCAATTAATGTAAATCCCCGTTGATCGTCTTTGACTTGATGTTGTGTATGCATAAAAAATCCCCTCCTTGATGGACCTCTATCTTCGGACAGAAATCCATCGCAGAGGGGTTTAATTAGTGTCAGTAATCCTTGATTTTAATATCAGTGCTTACGCAGCTTTGGAATTACTTTTAGCACGACGCTTCATCAACTCGCCAAAAGCCATCACAGCAACTGCGCCCGTGATACCAGCAATCGTAGAGTATCCGGCCATGCCCTCACCAAACTGCTTGACGATTGCAGGATCGGTCACCATCATGCCGCCAGCAATCCAACCCAAGAGACCAGCACCAGCTGTCACAATCAATGGGAAGCGATCAATCAAGAACAGAACCACCTTACTTCCGGCAATAATAATCGGTACCGATACGATCAATCCGAATACCACATAACCAACCTGATGAGCAGCATCATCAACTTGGCCTGCAGCGCCAGCGATCGCGAGGACATTATCTAGACTCATCACGATGTCGGCTACGATAATGGTCTTAATTGCCGCAAACAGCTTGTCCGGGGCATCTAAATTGTGCTCTTCCTCATCGTGCTGAACCATCAACTTGTAGCCAATCCACAAGAGTAATGCGCCTCCAACGAGTTTTAAGAATGGGATTTGCAATAAGGTTACTGCAAACGCGACTAAGATGACGCGCAAAATAATGGCGCCAGCCGTACCGTAAATGATGCCCTTCTTACGCTGATTTGGATGCAAATTACGACAAGCCAATGCAATCACAACCGCATTGTCACCGCCTAATAAAAGATCGATGATGATGATTTGAATCACGACCGACCAGTCAATCATTGCTAAAAGTTCCATGTCTTCCTCTAATTGTTATAACTACTTACCCAAACATTTCATTTCAACATCGCCTGCCATTACAACTGAATTCACAAACTAAATCATTGCTTTTAGTAAAGTCGCCATCTCAGAAGGGTTTTTGGTGACCTTAAATCCGCATTCTTCCATCACAGCCAATTTGGCATCCGCGGTATCGGCGCCACCGGAAATCAACGCGCCCGCATGACCCATGCGCTTACCCGGGGGCGCTGTTACACCTGCAATAAAGCCGACAACGGGTTTTTTCATATTAGTCTTGCACCAACGCGCCGCCTCAACTTCATCTGGGCCACCAATTTCGCCAATCATAATGACCGCGTCTGTCTCGGGGTCTTCATTAAACATTTTCATCACATCAATGTGCTTTAAGCCATTGATGGGGTCGCCACCAATACCAACCGCGGTTGACTGGCCAAGCCCAATCGCGGATAACTGTCCCACAGCTTCATACGTTAGGGTGCCAGAGCGGCTCACAACTCCAATGCGACCTTTGCGGTGAATATGACCAGGCATGATGCCGATCTTGATTTCCTCAGGAGTAATCAAACCAGGGCAATTGGGGCCTAACAACAAGGTTTTCTTACCGCCCTTGGCTTCTTTTTGCAGCATCTTATTGCGAACTTCAAGCATGTCGCGTACCGGAATACCTTCGGTGATGCAAATAACCAAATCGAGATCGGCTTCAACTGCTTCCCAAATCGCTGCAGCAGCGCCTGGAGGCGGAACATAGATCACCGAAACCGTAGCACCGGTTTCTTTGGCCGCATCTTTAACCGTTCCAAAGATCGGAATCCCAAAAATTGACTCGCCTGCTTTTTTAGGATTAACGCCAGCCACAAAGCAGTTCTTGCCGTTCGCGTATTCCTGGCACTTCTCCGTATGAAACTGCCCAGTCTTGCCGGTGATTCCTTGGGTGATAACGCGTGTATTTTTATTAATCAAGATTGACATAGTGATTTCCTCAAATTAGATGGTCGCTTACTTGCCTTGCACAGCCGCCACAACTTTCGTTGCCGCCTCAGCCATGGAATCAGCACTGATGATGGGTAATCCAGAGTCAGCCAAAATCTTTTTGCCTAACTCTTCGTTGGTACCCTTCATCCGAACCACCAAAGGAACAGATAAATTGACTGCTTTACACGCTGTCACTACGCCATCGGCAATCACATCGCAACGCATGATGCCGCCAAAAATATTGACCAGAATAGCTTTCACGCTCTTGTTTTTGAGCATGATCTTGAAGGCCTCAGTTACTTTCTCTGCGGTTGCGCCACCACCCACATCTAAAAAGTTAGCTGGTTGACCACCAAATAATTTGATAGTGTCCATCGTCGCCATCGCCAAGCCTGCACCGTTGACCAAGCAACCAATATTGCCATCCAGAGAAATATAGGCCAGATCAAATTTAGATGCTTCAATTTCGGCAGGATCCTCTTCATCCACATCACGATAGGCCACGATTTCAGGATGGCGATAGAGCGCATTTGAATCAAAGTTAAATTTCGCATCAAGAGCCTTAATATTTCCATTGCCCTCTAGAATGAGTGGATTAATTTCCACCAAAGATGCATCGGTATCCCAATAGGTTTTGTAGAGATTCTTAAATACCTCACGAGCCTGGGCTTGAGATCCCTCTGGAACACCAATGCCTTTGCTGAGTTGATCGCACTGCGCATCGGTTAATCCAACTAATGGATCAACAAATACCTTAATAATTTTCTCGGGAGTCTTTTCAGCAACCTCTTCGATATCCATACCGCCCTCACTCGAGGCCATGACAACCACCTTCTGGGTGGCGCGGTCGGTCAAAATTCCGAGGTAGTACTCTTTTTTAATATCAGCCCCGTCTTCAACCAATAGACGTCGCACTTTTTGTCCTTCGGGGCCGGTCTGATGGGTTTTTAATTGCATACCCAAGATTGCGCTGGCGTATTGCTTCACTTCATCCATGCTCTTGGCGACTTTCACGCCACCGCCTTTGCCACGACCGCCCGCATGAATTTGTGCCTTCACAACCCAAACTGGACCGCCTAACTTCTTCGCGGCTTCGATTGCCTCATCAACGCTAAACGCTGGAATACCATTGGGTACCGGTACATTAAATTGGCGCAGAATCTCCTTGCCTTGGTACTCATGAATTTTCATAACAGCTCCTGGAATGATTAAATTTCAACGCCAGCGTGAAAAGCTATTTTCCTTGATGGGGCCCTTGGGTCATTGACCCAAATCAAGGCAAAAAAGGCTTAAAACGCCCTCAAAAGACCCATAAGTCTAACATTTTCACTGCACCAAATTGGCTATTTGGAGGGTGTCCGACCGCTAATCAGTCGGTTAACAAGCTCTGGATGAAAACCCTTTGAAACCAAGAAGCGGTACTGCTTGGCTCGCTCCTTTGAGTCCGAGGAAATTTCACCAAATTTACGAGCCCACAAGGCCTGGGCGCGCTCATATTCAGATGAACTTAGCTCATGACTTAGCTCTGCAATCATGCCAGGCTCAATTCCGGCCCGCTGCAACTCGTCAGCCACACGGCGCAAACCATAGCGTTGACTGCGCCGCCGCACCAGAGCCTGAGCATACCGCTCATCTGATAGCCAACCTCGGGCCTCAAAGTCATTCAAAACCTGGGTAATTTGCTCTTCAAGATCGGCCGGTGGGTTGTCATCTGCCTGAACATATGAGCGCAGTAACTTTTGCGCTATCTCATGACGGCTATATTCACGCCTCGACAAAAGGCGCAAAGCCCGAGCTTTGAGACTCGGGCTTTGTTGAGAAGCGTGGTCCGATCCCGGCATTAAGCGCTCGCGGATTCAATCTCCTCATCGTCTAGGGTCTCACTAATGAGGGTGCCGCCACTTTTAACGCCGAGCTTTTGCCGAATCTTCGCTTCAATCTCTTTGGCAATCTCAGGGTTCTCTTTTAAGAACTCGCGCACATTATCTTTGCCCTGACCGATGCGATCGCCGTTATAGCTATACCAGGCACCAGATTTTTCAACGATCTCAGCCTCAACGCCCATGTCAATAATTTCGCCCTCACGCGAGATCCCCGAGCCATACATGATGTCAAAGATCGCTTCGCGGAATGGTGGAGATACTTTGTTCTTCACGACCTTCACGCGGGTCTCGTTCCCGATCACATCATCACCCTTTTTGATACTGCCAATCCTACGAATATCAAGACGCATCGAGGCATAGAACTTAAGGGCATTACCGCCAGTCGTAGTTTCGGGAGAGCCGAACATCACACCAATCTTCATGCGAATTTGGTTAATGAATATCACCATGGAATTGGTACGCTT
>JBDLUB010000013.1:0-11403 GCA_039805525.1 Pseudomonadota bacterium
ATTAATTGCAATAGCTTGGATAGAATAGTCAGAAATCATATTAAGATCATATCGAGAGGAGACTATTGTGACCGATGAGAAGAAACCCCTAGTTAAATCTGCTGTGAAGGCTCCCAAGCTTCCAGTACGTCCACCTATTGCCAAGGGTCCTCAAAGTATGGGGGGTAAGCCACAACAGGGATTTGGGGGTGGAAAGGGCATGATGCGCAAGGCTGGCCGGGGCCGATAAGCGCCTAAAGTGTGGATAATATTGTTTACATCGTTTAGATAAAGGGGTAGACCATGAACGAATGGCAAAATGAGAGCAAAGATGTCATCAATAAAAAGATGATCACCTTAATTGTGATGTTGGCAGCTGCTACCAGCCTAGCGATTTTGTTTGCCTTGGTCGCAGCTCATATGGGTTACGTATTTGGTTAGATGCCTGTGCTTTTAGCACGATGAAGTAAATCGGTATCGCTTGTCATGATGTCAAGTAATTCCGAAAGTTATTCACCTCCGGGGGATATCAAAGCCCCGGCTGCACTCGAGCAAATTCTTCAGCAAGCCGGTATTACCGTCAATGGCACTCAGCCTTGGGACATGCGTGTTCATGACCCGATTGTTTTTGACCGAATTCTGCAAACATGGTCACTAGGCCTTGGTGAATCCTATATGGATGGGAAATGGGACTGCCAGCGTCTGGACGAGTTCTTTTATCGTTTAATGCGCGATGAATTAGATGAAAGTGTCCAAGGTTTGGCCAAAGTTCGACTTCTTTATGAAATCGCCCGCGCGAAGCTATTGAATTTGCAATCCAAAGATCGAGCCTTTCAGGTGGGTGAGCAGCACTATAACGCGGGTAATGATCTGTTTGGGGCCATGCTTGATCCACGCATGATCTACTCCTGCGCCTACTGGGCCCACGCGAAGAATCTAACCGAGGCGCAAGAACATAAACTGGATTTAATTTGTAAGAAACTACATTTAAAGCCAGGCGAGTCGCTCCTAGAAATTGGTTGTGGTTGGGGTGGGTTGGCTAAATTCGCGGCGGAGCGCTATGGTGTCAAGGTTTTAGGCATCACTGTATCTAGCGAACAGCAGGCCTTAGCCATCGAACGTTGCCAAGGTCTTCCAGTTGAAATTCGTTTAATTGATTATCGCGATCTGGAAGGATCGTTCGATAAGATCGTTTCGGTTGGGATGTTTGAGCATGTTGGGCAGAAAAATTATGCAGAGTACTTTGATATCGCTCATCGCTTGCTAAGTGATCAAGGAATTTTTCTCTTGCACACCATCGGCAGCTATGTAACAGTTAAAAAAACAGATGCCTGGATTGATCGCTATATTTTTCCTAATGGGCATTTACCATCTTTAGTGGAGCTGTCGCAAGCTTTGGAGCGCCGCTTTCTAGTTGAGGATTTGCATAATTTTGGACATGACTACGATAAAACGCTGATGGCATGGTTAAGTAATTTTGAGCACGCTTGGCCACAGTTACAAACCCAGTATTCCAAGCGTTTTTATCGGATGTGGCGTTATTACTTATGCTGTTGTGCGGGATTTTTCCGCTCCGGCCAAGGACAGCTTTGGCAACTGGTCTTGACCAAACGGTCTCGTGAGCAAACCTATCTGGGCTATCGACCCAGTTTGTAATCCTTCATAATCCCAGTTATGGGAATGTCTACTGCCTTTGGTTCAGTCATCGCCATCTTTTGTGGCGCAGGTCTTGGCGCCCTTTTGCGAGCCTGGTTTATCTCAATATCAGCGCCGATCTCAAGTCTCATTCCAATGGGAACCTTAATTTCGAATTTAGTCGGCTCCTATCTCATTGGAATTGCGCTCGCTTTCTTCCTGGATCATCCGGCGATCTCGCCACAATGGCGTCTGTTTATCATCACCGGGTTCTTGGGTGGTCTCACCACGTTTTCCAGTTTCTCAGCCGATGTGGTGATGTTGATGCAGCGCGATCAGTTAATGCTCGCTTTGGGCCTCGCCCTGATGCATGTCTGCGGATCCCTATTGTTAACTTTTCTGGGGATTTGGACTATCCATGCTCTCAAATAAAACCAAAAAATCCTAGGATTGCACCAAGACCAATTAAATAAAGCGGATGACGCTTAGTTAGCAAGACAAACAGAATGCTAAAGATAGTTAATGCATAGGCTGACCAATTGCCATTGATCCGAATGGCAATTTGCCAGGCAGATGCAAGCACTAGGCCAACTGCAAGGGCGCTTGCCGAATACTCAATGGTTTTCTTCCATTGCAAATGTTGAAGTTTAGCAATTACCCTCTGGAGATAAAAAATCAAAATACACGATGGCCAGCAAACCGCTAGAGTTGCTAAGAGTGCGCCCGCCAAGCCAAAGGCATTCCAACCAATCAAGGTAACGGTTAATAGGTTAGGGCCTGGTGCCGCTTGCGCAATCGCAAAATAATGAATGAAGGTTTGAGGATCAATCCAGCCTTCTTGATTAACTGAAATGTCATACAGGGTTGGTAAGAGAGCGTTGACCCCGCCAAATGCAATTAATGAGAACAAGGACAGTTTGATAAACAGTCCTAAGAGGCCGATCATCATCGCGCTTTTCTCCAGGCAACCACAAGGGCAAGCGGTAAGGTAATCGCAACGACCCAGCCAAGCGCCAACTGATAGATGGTAGCGATTGCGATGCTAATTGCAATGACGAAGAGCATGGGCGGGCAGCTGAGTTCCTCTTTGAGCATCTTAAACCCCGTAGCGGCGATTAAGCCAACACCCACGGAAGAGATACCTCGTAAAACGCCTTGTACATGCTCAAACTCTCCGTAGTGGTCATAGAGTAACGCTAGCAAAATTACAACGGTCATGGGAGCCAGCATTAATCCACCAACCGCAGCAAACGCCCCTCGTACGCCCCCAAAACGCTCGCCTACACACACAGCGAGGTTAACAATATTAGGACCGGGAACTAATTGGCAAACGCCTAATAGAGCATTGAATTCTTGAGAGCTGAGCCACTGTTTTTGCTCCACCAAGGTTCTCCTAGCCCACGGCAAAACACCGCCAAAGCCGGATAAGCCAATAAATGTAAAAGTAATGAATAGACGAGCTGGGCTGTGCCGCATAGCTTATGAATTGGCAGGGTAGGGCATCGGTACGGGCTTGCCATTGAGCCATGCATCAAGCGTGTCAACAAGACCTTGAGCAAAACCCTGAAAAATAGGCTCAGCCACAAAGCCTAAATGGGGGGTCATTAGTAAATTTGGGATGCGATGAAGTTCAGATTCTTTTGGAAGTGGCTCTTGATCAAAGACATCGAGGGCGGCCTGACCTGGCCTGCCGGATTTGAGAGCTGCGATTAGATCATTGGTCACAATGAGACTTGAGCGAGCGGTATTCACCAATATAGAGTCTGTTCGCATCATCGCTAAGCGATCACGACGAATGAGGCCTTTGGTGCGTTCACTAGCGACTAAATGCAAACTGACAATTTTTGAGGTTTGAAGAAGGGTTTCTAGTGGCAAGAACTCACACCCAGCCGCATTGGCGCGTTCGTGGGTCATATTCGGACTCCAGCAAACCAATTCCATTCCAAATGCAGCGCCTACTTTGGCGACTAAGCTACCGATGCCGCCAAGTCCAATAATCCCAAGACGTTGCCCGTGGAGCATGGGTAATACGGAATGGGTATTACGCCATTGCCCGTCACTCATCATCTGAGACTGATCGACCACCTGCTTACTGGCAGCAAGGATTAGGGCCCAAGTTAGCTCAGCGGTGGTTTCTTTGGATGGTCCGCCGCGTGTACAAGCGACCGTCACCCCTTGATTGATGAGAGCGGTGTGATCAAGTAAAGCATTACGAGTTCCAGTAAAAACAAATAACTTGAGCTTTGGTAGGCGCTTGATGAGCGATGCATCAAATGGGGACCGATCGCGGACCAAGGCAATCGCATCCGCATCGTGAACTGCTTCATAGAGTGATTCCCCGGAGAGAGGTTCATGGAAAAATCGTAGTTCAGAGCGGGCTTGAATTGTTGACCAATCCGCATAGCTTTGTACGCATCGCTCGTAGTCTCCTAAGATAGCGATAATCGGTTTGGTATGCATAGAAACTCTCAGAATCAATGAATAAATCGATGATAATTGATGTTTAACCGTGATTTTGAGGAAACAAAATGATTCTAGAAGTGGTTGATATTCGTATCGATGAAAGTAAGCAAGCTGAATTTAATGAGGCAATTTTACGGGGAGTGCGCACCACCATCGCTCCTGCTAAGGGCTTTCGGGGCTTTAAAGTCAATCACAGCATTGAGTCACCCAATCGTTACCTACTGATGATCTATTGGGACACCCTTGAGAACCATATGGTGGATTTTCGAGGATCCCCAGCGTTTACCGAATGGCGCAGCATTGTTGGCCCATTTTTTACCCAAGCACCTGCCGTTGAGCATTTCAATTTAGTCGGTAAGTCTGACTAAGTTTGACTAAGTCTGATTTTTCTTGGGCTTGAGTCTCCCCTGGGGTTTGGCAGCAAGGCTAGGTTCCAGGGTTTCGCGTTCATCAAAGACGAAACAATCACCCACGTAGTGATCGCCACCGATATCTTCAAAGTATTGCAAGATTCCACCATCTAATTGATAGCTGTGCTCAAGACCACGTTCTCGCAAATATAGGCCTGATTTTTCACAGCGGATCCCACCAGTACAAAAACTGACCAAGGTCTTATCACCCAGTTCGGGTAAGTGTGCCTCAATTGCTTGCGGAAATTCACTAAATTTATTGATATTAAAATGCAACGCATTCTTGAACGTTCCGTATTCCACTTCAAACCCATTGCGTGTATCAATCAGCACTACGGGACGTCCCAGATCATCTTGGCCCCGATCGAGCCATTCTTTTAACTTCTTCGGAGAGATAAACTTCGCCCGACCTTTTTCCGGGGCAATCGTCGGATGATTCATGCGAATAATCTCTTTTTTGATCTTGACCAAAAGCTTACGAAACGGTTGCGTTGCTGACCAGCTATCCTTTGTTTGAAACGATGCCAGTCGCGGATCATTTCGTAAAAAGGCAAGAAAACTTTGAATATTGGTTTCGAGACCAGCTAGAAATAGATTAATTCCTTCTTCTGATAGCAGAATTGTCCCTTTGAGGCCAAGCTCTGAGGCCAATTGATGCAGCGATTCTTTCCGCTGATTGAGTTCGTCAAGACGGACAAATTGATAGCCAGCAATATTAAGGATGGAAGGGGCATTTGAGCCCGGGCACTCATGATTCATGGCACTATTATCGATCAAGTTTATAGGTACACTAATAGTACTCAAACCCCGCCCCATCATTTAATGACAAACGATCGTTTAATTCCATACCAACCCATTGACTTAGCAGAGCCTGCCGATCTAGTTGCCGAGATCCGCAAACGTCGCGGTGGCCAGCTGATTAATCTGGACCGGATGCTGTTGCATAGTGAGCCAGTAGCCCGCGGCTGGAACCATTTTATTGGTAATGTTCGCCAGCAATTATCCTTAGACCCCAAGTTACGCGAACTGGGAATGTGTGGCGTTGCGGTTCTCAATGGCGCTGAGTATGAGTTCTTCCATCATGCCCCACCTTTTCTGAAAGCGGGAGGCACGCAAGCCCAAGTCGATGCGATGCGACATTTGGGAGGGAGTAATTTTGATCCCACCCCCTTTAGTTCATTAGAGCAAGATGCTCTTGAGTTAACCTTGCAAATGACCCGGGCCATTCAGGTTGATCCCGCATTGATGAAGCGACTACAAGAAGCCTTAGGTAATACTGCATTGGTCGAGTTGGTAACGGTGATTGCAGCGTACAACATGGTGTCACGCTTTCTGATCGCCTTGGATATTCATCCTGAAGATCAGTCTCCAAAGGCTTAGGTAATGAATCGGCAGATTATCCAAGTGATTCCTGGGGTTGTAACCTCTGATGGGGCGGGTGTTCGCTTACGTCGTAGCTTGGGTGGTCAAGATCGGCAGCGCCTTGATCCATTTTTGATGCTCGATGAGTTTTCATCCAGCGATCCAAATGATTATGTTGCTGGATTTCCACCCCATCCGCATCGTGGTTTCGAAACCGTGACCTATATGCTCGAAGGCCATATGTTGCATGAGGATCATTTGGGTAATCGAGGCCACTTAAAAAGTGGTGGCGTGCAATGGATGACCGCTGGTCGCGGCATTATTCATTCAGAAATGCCCCAGCAAGAAAGTGGTGTGATGCGCGGGTTCCAGCTTTGGATCAATTTACCCGCGCGCGAGAAAATGAAGTCTGCAGGGTATCAAGATATTCAAGATGCATCTATTCCCAAAGTTCATTTACCTCAAGGTGGATTGGTTAAAGTGATTGCTGGGGAGTATCAGTCGCCTGATGGCGCTGCGATCCAGGGCCCCATTCATGGATTAAGCACCGAACCTTTATTTTTTGATATTCACTTATCAGGTCATCAGACTTTTAGCCATCCGATAACGATTTCACATCATAGTTTTCTCTATGTGTATGAGGGTGATTTAACTGTTGGCGGACAAGAAGAGCAAGCGCCACGTCAGGCGGCGCTTGTTCTGGGTAATGGCGATCAAGTGACGATGCAAGCTGGTGCACAGGGGGCTAAAGCGATTTGGCTTGCTGCAAAACCACTTCATGAACCAGTTGTTCAGCATGGCCCTTTTGTCATGAATACCCAAGAGGAAATTATGCAAGCAATTGCAGACTATCAACAGAACCGATTAACCGCCCCCTAAGAGCAAGCTATGAGTCTTTATCAACAACTTTTACAACGTGCCGCCGAACAAAAACCTATTCGGATCGGACTAATTGGTGCCGGTAAATTTGGTTCGATGTATCTGGCCCAGATCCCTAGAACTCCTGGCGTGCAGCTGGTCGCGGTGGCAGATTTGATGCCCGCCATTGCTAAACAGAATTTATGTAACGTTGGCTGGGATGCAACTCAATTAGAGGCTTCATCAATTGATTCGGCCCTTCGTGAGCGGACGTGCTATGTGTCCGATGATTGGCAAGCGATTGTGCAGCACCCAGCGGTTGACGTTGTTGTGGAATGCACAGGTAATCCGATTGCAGCAGTTGAGCATTGTTTGCGGGCATTTTCAGAGGGTAAACATGTTGTGAATGTCACTGTGGAAGCAGATGCCTTTTGTGGGCCCCTGTTAGCTAAGAAAGCGAGAGATGCAAACGTGATTTACTCCCTTGCTTTTGGGGATCAGCCGGCCTTAATCTGTGATCTGGTGGATTGGGCTCGCACCTGCGGCTTCCCGGTCGTGGCAGCCGGAAGAGGTCATCAATGGTTGCCGCACTATGCGGATTCAACTCCAGAAACGGTCTGGAATTACTACGGCTTAACTCCTGATCAGGCAAAACGGGGTGGTCTTAATCCCAAAATGTTTAACAGTTTTTTAGATGGCTCAAAACCCGCGATTGAATCCACCGCAGTCGCTAATGCTACTGGATTGGCTGTACCGAGTAACGGTCTTTTATACCCTCCAGCCAGTATTGAAGATATCCCTGTCGTAACACGACCGATTTCAGAGGGCGGACATTTGGAACAGAAGGGGATGGTCGAAGTGATCTCTTCTTTGGAAAAAGATGGTCGAAAAATTCCCTATGACATTCGCATGGGGGTTTGGGTCACGGTTGAGGCAGAGACTGATTACATTAAGAATTGCTTTGAAGAATACAAAGCCCATACCGATCCAAGTGGACGGTATTTCACGCTGTATAAGCGCTGGCATTTAATTGGTTTAGAGGTTGGCCTCTCAGTAGCCAGCGTCGTCCTTCGCAAAGAAGCAACCGGAGTGCCCTATTGTTGGAATGCTGATGTAATCGCAACCGCCAAGCGCGACCTAAAGCCGGGTGACCAATTGGATGGTGAGGGTGGATATACCGTTTGGGGGAAATTACTACCCGCTAAGAAATCATATGTCATGGGCGGATTACCTTTAGGCTTGGCTCACCAGATTAAAGTCATTAGACCGGTGAAAAAAGGACAAAGTCTTTGTTGGGATGATGTGCTAATCGATAAAACCACCGATGCTTACAAAATTCGGATGGAAATGGAGCAATCGTTTAAAGGAGGGATTCTCTCTTAAAAAATTTCTTATAAAGATCAATTCCAAATTTACAGATGGAAATAAATAACAGGGCTCCCAAAATATCACCAATGAGCATCGCAATCGAATTGGAGAGGCTACCACTCGGGATGTCCATTAGTACAAACCACACTTGATGCAATCCGGTACTCAAAAGGGCAAAGACCAAGACACTAATAGCGATCATCTGCATATTAAGGTTGCTTAAATCCGGATTAATTTTGAGTTTACGAATCACGACTAGGCGGGCTAAATAAGGGCTAAATCCTGAAATGAGGCCAATGCCAAGAATACTAATCATGTCATCACCCAGATCGCGGCCAAAAGTGATTAAGGTCGAGGCAATTGCAATTCCAAGCGCTCCAGATAGTCCAAAAATAAGAACTAAAAATAGCCTGAGTCCGGCAGGAAGGTAAATCCAGTTGACACCAGGGGCCACCTCTAAAAATGCAGTAAGCCAATCATTGACATAAAAAAGAAGGCTATAAACGAGAGCGCAAGCAATGATTGTCTTTGCAGAAAGGATTGATTCCCTTGAATAATTTGCTTGGCTCATGAAAAATTGATAACGATTATTGCGATTCGAGTTTGTTTGGTATATCGTTCAAATTTGCATGTTACTCGCCAATTCTAGTCAAATTCATGTCACAACGCTCTCTATCGTATTTACGTTTTCTCAACTGCTTGGATACTTTGGATCGGATCAATCCCGGAAAAAAATTAGATTCCATTGAGGAGCAGTTATTAAATCGGGTGATGTTGGCCTGGGATAGCCAGCAAACGATCTTGGTTGGAGACTTATTAACTGCCCATGAGCTTGGCTCTCAAGCAACACTTCATGGACGGATCAAAAATTTGCAGGCGATGGGTTATATCAAGTTGTCAATTGATAAAGCCGATGCTCGCAAAAAGCACATCGTCCCAACGAAATTGGCTATAAGCCACTACGAAAAGCTCTCCATGCAGATGGAGAGTGTTCTACAAACACCTTAGGTTGGCAGCTGTTTTAAACAGTTCCAACCTTAAATTGGTGGAGTCGGCGGGAATCGAACCCGCGTCCGCAAACACGCTACAACAAGTTCTACATACTTAGTCTAATTATTTAATTTAACTAAGGCAACGCGAATCGACACGCTTTGCATTAGCGATTCACTTAGTTTTCGTATCAACTCTCGTGACGCGGGCTGATCTTATCTCTTGTATATGACCCTGATGTAGCTTGCGCTACCTGACCCAAGAGAGAATCAGTTCAGGGGCAGCCGCAATTAAGCGGCTAGTGCGTAACGTTCGTCGTTAGCAGTTATTGCATTCCCATTGATTTACGAGATAACGGGTCCTCGGTATGCCCTTGATGCTTTGTAATCCACGTCGAAACCATGTCGACCCCGAATTATTTTCACACTAGGACCATTATTTTAAGCCTTTGTGGAGTAAATTGCACATCTAATTGGCAAACAGAATTTGGCGCAGATCCTGTGGGCGATGAATCAGGTAATCTGCACCCCAGGCGTGCGGGGGTTCTTCGCATCCGCAATAGCCGTAGAGAGCTGCTGCTGTTTGCATCCCAGCAGCTTTACCAGACACAATATCGCGAATATCATCGCCGATATAGATGGCTCTGCGGGGATCGACCTTGGCTAAGCGAGCGGCGTGCAAAATAGGTTCTGGATGGGGCTTGGAGTGGGGCGTGGTATCCCCCGAGACTACGCAATGGGCTCTTTTCAGTAAACCCATTTGCTCGGTGAGCGGTTGTGTAAATCGTTGCTGTTTATTGGTGACAATCCCCCACGGAATCTTTTGCTCATCAAGTTCTTGCAAAAGCACTTCCATACCCTCGTAAAGTTTACTGTGGACCAAGAGCGCTTCTTCATAAAAGCTCAAGAAGCGATCACGCAAGGCGATGAACTCGGGATGATCGGGATTAATTCCAAAACTTTTCTGGATTAGCCCTCGCGCTCCTGCGGATGCCATGGGCCGAAGGGTCTCATAGGCCATGGGTGCACGCTGATTTGCAAGCAGTAGACGATTGGCTGCGGCAACTAAATCTGGTGCAGTATCGGCAAGCGTGCCATCCAGATCAAAAAATACCCCTTCAAATACTGGAGTGCCCATTATTGAGACTTGCGGGTTGCCATCATGTAATTCACATCCGTATCGCTACCTAAGCGATAAATTTGTGTGATGGGGTTATAGGTCATACCCTTGAGTTGCAATACTTCTAAGCCGGCAGCACGAGTAAATTGTGCCAGCTCAGATGGTTTAATAAATTTCTCATACTGATGCGTACCCTTTGGTAGGAGTTGCAAAATATACTCCGCACCAATGATCGCAAATAAGTAGGATTTTGGATTGCGATTGAGGGTGGAAAAGAAGAGATACCCACCGGGTTTACAAAGGTTTGCACACGCCTGAACCACCGAGGCTGGATCGGGAACGTGCTCTAGCATTTCCATGCAGGTGACCACATCATAGGAATGACGCTCTTCTTTTGCTAAATCCTCCGCTGAAATTGAGCGGTATTGGACCGTCGTTCCACTTTCGAGTTGGTGCAATTCAGCAACTTTGAGCGCTTTGGTCGATAAATCGATACCAGTTACTGTTGCCCCTGACTTGGAGAGCGATTCAGCAAGAATGCCGCCGCCACATCCGACGTCAAGCACTTGTTTACCTTCTAAACTAGTGATCGATTTAATCCAGTCAAGTCGTAAGGGGTTAATGGCATGCAAAGGTTTGAATTCACTGGTCGGATCCCACCAGCGATGCGCTAGCGCACTAAATTTATCAATCTCACCTTGGTCAACATTACGCATCGAAAATACCATTTAAAGGAATAAATAAGACTATACAAAAAAAGCAATAAAAAAGCCCGGCAAGCCGGGCTTTTAAAGTCCTGGGGACTGGATTACTTCACGGGCTGTGTACCAACAACTTCAATCACTGCGCGACGGTTCTTGGCACGGCCTTCAGCAGTTGCATTGCTGGCAACTGGATCAGCCTTACCTTTACTTTCGGTGTAGACGCGAGTTGCATCAACTTCTCCGGCATTGGTCAAAAATGCTTTAACAGCATTGGCGCGACGCTGACCGAGGGCAATGTTGTACGCATCGGTACCAACGCTGTCGGTGTAGCCAACAATAATGACCACCTCAAGCTTCATCTTTTTGATGTCTTGAGCGAGCTTGTTCAGGGTTGCAACACCTTCAGCTTTGAGAGTTGACTTATCAAAGTCAAACAAAGTATCCGCTTGTAGGGTAATTTTCTTTTGGGTAACTTTGCTTGGAGCAGCAGCAGGGGCAGCAGCAGGCTTTGGAGC
>JBDLUB010000014.1:0-11020 GCA_039805525.1 Pseudomonadota bacterium
CCCATCATCAAAGACCTAGCTACCGATATGCGCGAGTTCTTTGACAAGATGAGTAAGGCAGTAGGTTACTTTAAAGGCGATAAAACCCGATTCGATGATTTTGCGCAAATCAAACCTGATTCGGAAGAGCGTCAATTGGCGAATGCTGGTATTGAATGCATTGGTTGTGGGGTTTGCTATGCTTCGTGTGAGGTGGTCTCCGCACGAGATAGTTATTTAGGTCCGGCCGCCCTAAATCGTGCCTGGACACTTGTGAACGATGAGCGTGATACCCAGCAATTGGATCGTTTGCGCGCGGTCGCTGGAGATGCAGGCTGCCATTCATGCCATACGCAAGGTACCTGCTCAGAACGTTGCCCTAAGCAGATTGAGCCAACCGCTGGTATTGCAGGCTTGAAGAAGATCGTTGGTCGTGCAGCGGTCAGGGGTAGCAAGTGGGGCAAACTGTAATGACCAGTAGCGCGATTCTTCAAGCCAAACTTTGGTACTACCAACGTATCAGCGCGATGGTACTTACGCTGTGTGTCGCAATCCATCTCATGATCATCTATTACGCCATTCAGGATGGCCTAAGTGCTGGGGAGATCTTGGCGCGTACGCGAGGTAATCTTGCCTTTGCTCTTTTCTATGAGATCTTTGTTCTTGCTTGCTTTGTTCATGCGCCCATTGGCTTAGCGAATATTCTGCGCGAGAACATCCAAAGCGCATTTCTGATTCGAGCGCTTCCTGTGTTACTTGCCGCGTTCATCCTGATCTTAGGAACAGCCGCGGTCATCGGCGTGGTGTGGGGTGCGCCATGAGCCAAGTAGGGCGTCGAATCGATTTTCGAACGAAGGCGCATTGGTCTTACTTTGCCTATTACTTGCATCGCGTCTCCGGCCTTTTGTTAGCCTGCTTTTTGCCGCTGCACTTTTTTCTCCTCTCGCGCTCTTTATATGGTGAAGCGGAGCTTGGCCGCTATCTGCAATTTACTGACCATCCCATGGTCAAGTTTGGTGAGTGGGGGTTGGTGACTTTGTTGGCACTTCATCTGATTGGCGGCACTCGTTTATTGGTGATTGAGTTTGGAATCTGGAAAGGCCTTCGTAAGGCCTGGGTGCAGGTTACATTAATTGGCTCCTTAATTAGTGGAGCCTTGTTTTTAATTCTTTCTCGCTAAGACGAATCATTTATGGAACTAAATCTACAACACGTTGAAGACGCATGTAAGGAGCTATACATCCGCGCCCTGAAATTATTGCCTGATGACATTAAAAAGGGAATTAACGATCTCAAGCGTAAAGAGCGTGATGCTCGTGCGCAAGTTGTGCTGGGAACGATGGTGACAAATATTGCGGTGGCAGAACGTGAGGATAATCTGCTCTGTCAAGATACTGGCTTACCAATCTATAACGTTTGGATTGGTCGCAATGTTCAATTTGATGGAGTTCAGCTTAAGCAGGCGATTCGTAAAGGTTGCGAGCGGGCTACTACCGAATATCCACTGCGCTCATCGGTGGTGCATCCTATTACACGCCAGAACAATCACACCTCAACCGGTATTGAAATGCCAGCGATTCATATTGATTTCATGGATAAGCCTGCCGTGATCGAGATTGAAATGATTCCCAAGGGAAGCGGCTCTGAAAATAATTCATTTCTGAAGATGGCCATTCCAGCTGAAGGAATCTTAGGGGTTAAAGCATTTGTAATTGAGAGCGTTGTCAACGCTGGTGGTAAGACCTGTCCACCTACCATTGTTGGGGTAGGCGTTGGCGGTACATCCGACCAATGCGTGGCGCTTGCAAAGCGCGCTGCAACCCGCCCGCTTGGCACTATCTGCGGCGATGCGGAAGGCGCCAAGTTGGAGAAGGAGCTAAGCGCTGCAGTCAATCAACTCGGAATCGGCCCACAGGGACTTGGGGGCGATGGAACGGCGTTTGCGGTCCATGTGGAATTGGCTGCTACGCATATCACTATGAACCCCGTTGCAGTCAATATGCAATGCCATTCAGCACGACGTGCGCGGGCATCGATTGGATCACATGGTATTGAATACAGCTTTTAAGGACGATCATGGCGCACTACAATCTAGCAACACCAGTCAGTGAGAGTGATATCCGCAAGTTGAGGATTAACGACACCGTCACCTTACAACAAACCTTATTTGGTATCCGCGATGCGACACAAATTCATTTATTTGATCGGGGACGAAAAACCAAATTTGATCTTCAAGGTCATGCAGTGATTCATACGGCACCCAATGTTCGTAAAGTACCTGTTAGTTCCGAGTGCCCAGCTGGTTATGAGCCGATTTGTATTGGCACAACTACATCGGATCGGATGGAGCGGTTTACAGAACCCCTCATGCGGGAATATGGGGTACGGATGATTGTAGGTAAAGGCGGTTTGCGCGAGTCGTCCGCAAATGCCTTTCAACAATTTGGTGGTGTCTATCTCGCCATTATTGGCGGTACTGCTGCGCTCGAGACCACCTGGGTTGACCAAATTGAGGATGTGGATCTCGATGACCTAAACCCTGAGTCACTCTGGAAGTTCAAGATTAATCAATTTGGCCCATTGCTGGTGGCGATGGATAGTCATGGCGGTAGCATCTATCAAGAAGTGAAATCGGATGTTGCAAGTAACAAAGAAGCGGTTCTTAAAAGCTTAGGCATTGTCTAAAGAAGGAGAGGGTCGGTATGTCATCGATTGAAACCATTCAAACCGATATCTTGGTCCTAGGCTCCGGCGGGGCGGGTCTCTTTGCAGCTTTACATGCGCATCAAGCCAACCCAAATTTACATATAACGATTGCAGTAAAGGGTCTTTTGGGTAAGTGCGGCTGCACACGGATGGTTCAAGGCGGCTACAACGTTGCGCTCGCCGAAGGTGACTCGGTTGAGCGTCACTTTATGGATACCATTGAAGGCGGCAAGTGGCTATCGGATCAAGAGCTGGCTTGGACCTTGGTGACGAAATCGGTTGAACGAATTCATGAGCTCGAGAATGAGTTGGGCTGCTTCTTTGATCGCAACCCCGATGGCACGATTCATCAAAAAGCATTTGCTGGACAAACATTTGATCGTACAGTTCATAAGGGCGATCTTACCGGTATCGAAATCATTAATCGCTTAGCAGAACAAGTATGGGCTCGTGGAATTCATCGCTTAGAGGAGCATCGTGCGGTTGAGTTAATAAAGAGTGCTGATGGCAAAGCAATCGCTGGTGTATTGATGCTGAATATGCGCACCGGTCAATTTGTGATGGTGCGCGCGAAGGCGGTCTTGTTGGGTACTGGTGGCGGCCCAACCATGTACAAGTACCACACCCCGTCAGGTGATAAGAGCTGTGATGGATTGGCCATGGCCCTTCGAGCAGGATTGACCCTGCGTGATATGGAAATGGTGCAGTTTCATCCAACCGGAATGCTTGCCGGCCCCGATACGCGCATGACCGGAACGGTTCTTGAGGAGGGCTTGCGGGGAGCGGGCGGTTACCTACTCAATGGAAATAAAGAGCGCTTTATGGGTAACTATGATCCGCGAAACGAGCGTGCCACGCGTGATATTGTCTCTCGCTCGATCTACTCCGAAATGCGTGCTGGTCGCGTCAGTCCAAATGGTGGGGTTTATATTCAGATGCATCATTTGGGCCCCGACAATGTTCGTCAATTATTTAAAGGAATGGTTGAACGTTGTGCAGACTCGGGATTTGATTTGGCAGGAGGACTGGTTGAAGTAGTCCCCACTGCCCACTACATGATGGGTGGAGTGGTGTTCCATGCCGACACCAGTACGGATCTGCCTGGCTTGTTTGCTGCCGGTGAAGATACCGGTGGCGTGCACGGTGCGAACCGATTAGGCGGCAATGGTGTTGCAAACTCCACGGTATTTGGTGGCATTGCCGGAGATACGATGGCACGCTATGTATCCAATCGAGAGTTCTTGCAATTTGATCCTGCGATGATCGAGCAAAGCATTGCGGCGCATCGCAAACCACTAACACAAGCTCAGGGCGATATTGAGTTCATTCGGGATGAGCTAGCTGATTGCATGTGGGATCAAGTGGGTATCTTACGCAATCGTAAGGATTTGGAAGCGGCCCGGGAACGCTTAGATCGTCTGGATCAAATGTTGCAGACCATGGGCGTGGGCGATACCAACCCCGCATTTAATCTTACTTGGCAGGATTGGATGAATTTACGTAATCTATTGCTGGTTAGTAAAACCGTTGTAGAGGCTGCCATCGCTCGAGAGAACTCTCGGGGAGCGCATTATCGGGAGGACTACCCTGAAGAAGGCGACCTGGAGACTTCCTACTACACCGCCGTGCAAATGGTTGGCGATCAATTAACGATCGATAAAAAACCTGTGATATTTAGCATGGTCAAACCGGGTGAAACCATTCTGGTAGAGGCATAAAAAAAGCCCAGATGTACTGGGCTTAAGAGATATGAAGGGTTTTATTGTTATTGACTTAAATTGCGAGCCTTCACAATCTTTTCCCAATTTGCACCTTCTTTTTTAATCTGAGCTGCAAATTCTTGCGGTGTATTAAGCACTGGCGTTAAACCAGCACCTTCAACCCGTGCCTTGAACTCAGGGTTCTTAAAGGCTTCTAGAGTTGAGCGATAAATTTTGTCAACAATCGCGTTGGGTGTTCCAGAAGGGACCACCAAACCAAACCAACCCGTGTTTTCAAAACCAGGAATTGTTTCTGCGATGGTAGGTACATCGGGTAACTGCGGAACGCGTTTCGCGCTGGTAACGCCTAGAGGACGAATCTGGCCAGATTTTGCAAAGCCAGTCGCAGCAGTTAAGTTACCCACCATAAAGTCAATTTGGCCGGCAACTAAGTCATTTAATGCTGCGGATTCGCCTTTATAAGGAACGTGGGTCGCATTGACGCCAGCAGCATATGTAAAGTTTTCACCTGCCATATGCACTTGGCTACCAATACCTGCGGAACCAAAGTTTAGGTTCTTGGTTTTGGCTAATGCAATTAATTCCTTGACGTTCTTTGCGGGCACTTTTGGATTAACCGATAAAAGCATTGGGCCGCTTGCAACATTGGTAATGACCTTGAAATCCTTGTCATAATCAACTGGCAACTTCTTATAGAGGTAGGGATTTACCGTCAACATACTGCCTGAAGCCAGCATGATGGTATATCCATCAGCGGGAGACTTGGCTACTAAATCCGCAGCAATATTACCACCGGCGCCGCCTTTATTATCAACAATTACGTTTTGCTTCCACTCGGTACTTAATTGCTGGGCTAACAAACGACCCAAAATATCGGTGGTACCACCAGCAGCAAATGGAATCACTAGTTTTACAGGTTTATCAGGCCAACTTTGCGCCTGAATCGAAGGGCTTGTGAACGCAATCGAACTGGCCGCCACAAGACCCAAGACAAATTTCATACGGCTTAGTACGGTTTTATTCATACTGATCTCCTTGGTTATCTATCTTTTGATCCATTTAATCACATATTTGATCAGATGCCTCTTGCAAGAGATCTAAGTCATCTATATGATATGGATATGTCAGTTATTTTCATCTCTGAATTCATTACGAGTCAAGCCCTAGAAACCCTTAAGGCTCGACATACAGTTATCTATCAGCCAGATGCCTATCAAGACCCAAAGCAAATGGCTGATTCCTTGGCTAACGCCGATGCCTGGATTGTGCGAAATCTAACCAAAGTTTCCAAGGAATTGGTCGATGGGGCCAAGCAATTGAAGGTGGTCGGTCGTCTAGGTGTTGGTCTTGAGAATATTGATTTGCATGCCTGTGCTGAGCGAGCCATTCGGGTAATTCCAGCAACCGGTGCCAATGCTGTGTCTGTAGCAGAGTACGTGCTGGGTACCGCAATGGCTCTCATGCGCTCGTATCGCGAGGCCACGCTAGAAACTCTTGCAGGAAAATGGCCTAGGCCGACTTATTCAAAATGTCACGAAATTGCGGAAAAAACGATCGGTATTGTTGGATTTGGGAGCATTGGCCGTGTTGTTGCTGAAAAAGCACACGCGCTGGGAATGCGCTGCATTGCCTATGATCCCATCATTAAAGAATCTTCCATCGCTATCAAAGGTGGGGATGTTGTAATGCGCTCGCTATCTGAAGTACTTGCAAATAGCCAAATTGTTAGTCTGCATCTGCCATTGCTCCCTGAAACTAAGGGTCTATTCAATCAAGCCTTGCTTGATCAAATGCAAGAGGGCGCTTATCTAATTAATACAGCCCGAGGCGGCATCGTTGATGAGCTTGCACTCGCACAGTCTTTGAAATCAGGCAAGCTCGGTGGAGCAGCGTTAGATGTGTTTGCAGTTGAGCCCGCAAAGGATCTTAGTCATTTTGTTGGGGTGCCGAATTTAATTCTGACGCCGCATGTGGCAGGCGTCACCGAAGAAAGTAATGCTCGTGTGAGCACAATGATTGCCCGCGAAGTAAATCTATTTTTGGAGAAGAATACGTGAGTCATTCATTTCAGGAATTAGTACAACTTGCCTATCAAGGCTTGTGTGCCGCCGGAGTTAAAAACGATGCTGCCGCGGATACCGCCTTATTTTTGGCCTTAGCAGAAGTCGATGGATTGGCTTCTCATGGTCTAGCGAGGGTTGCGCAGTATTCGGGGCACGCTAAACATCAACGAATTAACACCCAAGCAGTTATTAAGATGTCCGCCTATAAATCAGCGGCAGCTTTAGTTGACGGACAAGATGGTCTTGCATTTCCTGCACTCAAGTATGCAACGGATCTCTCAGTAAACCTTGCACATCGCCACGGCGTGGGAATAGTGGCGATTAAGAATACCCATCATTTTGGCGTTGCCGGACACTATACAGAAGCTGCTGCTAGAGCGGGATACATCTCGATTTTGCTAGGGAACACACCGGCGGCGATGCCAATGGCGGGTGGTAGCAAAGCGGTTTTTGGAACCAATCCACTGGCCGCTGCCTTCCCAGTGCAAGGCAAAGATCCTCTTGTGATTGATATGTCACTATCTGCAGTGGCGCGTGGCAAATTATTAGTGGCATCCAAAAAAGGGGAGTCCATTCCATTGGGTTGGGCTCTAACTGCCGACGGCCAGCCCACGACTGATCCAAACGAGGGGCTAAAGGGGCTAATGGTTCCGATCGGCGGAGACAAAGGTGCGCTATTAGCACTCATCATCGAACTGCTCGCAGTTGGTTTATCGGGAAGTCAGTATTCGTATGAGGCCGATAGCTTCTTTTCAATGAAAGGCAATAAGCCACGATTGGGTCAGCTCATCATCACAATTGATCCTGGTCTCCCTGGTAAGGGAGTCTATCGTAAACGTGTGCTCGATTTGCTCAATACGTTTGCAGGTGATGCAGGTGTGCGATTGCCTGGCCAGCGTCGCTTTGCGGTACGCCAAAAGGCAATGAAGGCTGGAGTTATGGTCAATGAAGCGGTATTGCAAGAGATTCAGAATGGCATTCAAAGCGGTTGGAATAATTAATAAGTCAATCTTTAAAGGAGAGAAAGCATGATTCACTTTGTCGTACATGAACCCGGAGATGTGGTGGGTGTCGTAGTAGTGGAGGGTGTAAAAGCCGGTAATGACCTAACGGGTTGGGTGATGGACGGCGATACTACGCTCAATATTAAATCCGAGAGTGATATTCCGATTGGTCACAAAATCTCATTAAAGGATTTGAAGGTCGGCGATACCGTGATCAAGTACGGAATTGATATTGGCAAAGTAGTCGCCCCAATTAAAAAGGGTGAACATTTGCACGTTCAAAACGTCAAGACAAAGCGCTGGTAATCGATTGGCTAACTGATTAACTAATTTTTGATTGAGAGAAGAACAAATGATTGATTTGAAAAAAGCGACCTTTATGGGATATCGTCGTGAAAATGGACGGATGGGCATTCGTAATCATGTGATTATTTTGCCCCTTGATGATTTATCGAATGCAGCTTGTGAGGCAGTAGCAAACAACATCAAAGGCACGATGGCAATCCCACATCCTTATGGACGTTTGCAGTTTGGTGCTGATCTGGAGCTCCATTTCCGTACTTTGATCGGCACCGGTTGCAATCCCAATGTAGCAGCTGTGGTGGTCATAGGAATTGAGCCACAGTGGACCAATACTGTGGTTGAGGGGATCAAGAAATCAGGTAAGCCTGTTGAAGGATTCTGGATTGAAGGCAATGGTGATACAGCGACGATTGCCGCTGCAAGCAAAGCTGCATACAAGATGATGAAACACGCATCGAAGTTACAGCGCGTCTCAGCACCCTTGTCCGAACTTTGGGTCTCAACAAAGTGCGGCGAATCTGACACCACATCTGGTTGTGGAGCTAATCCGACCGTTGGTAATGCCTTCGATAAGCTCTATGACATTGGCTCCACCCTGGTATTTGGTGAGACCACTGAATTAACTGGCGGTGAACATCTAGTAGAAGCGCGGTGCCGTACTCCTGAAATCAAAGCGAAGTTCAAGCAAGTCTTTGATCGTTATCAGGACGTGATTGAGCGCCACAAAACTAGTGACCTTTCTGACTCACAGCCAACCAAAGGAAATATTGCTGGTGGCCTAACGACCATTGAAGAAAAGGCGCTGGGCAATATTCAGAAGATTGGCAAAAAGTGCATGATCGATGGCGTATTGGATAAAGCTGAAACGCCAACCGGTAAAGGCCTGTACTTTATGGACTCCTCATCAGCAGCTGCTGAGATGGTGACATTATGTGCAGCCGCTGGGTATGCAGCCCATTTTTTTCCAACCGGACAGGGTAATGTGATTGGTAATCCAATTCTTCCAGTGATTAAGCTATGCGCGAATCCAAAAACCGTGCGTACGATGTCTGAGCATATTGACGTCGATGTCTCCGGAATCTTACGCCGCGAAGAAAACATGGATACCGCTGGTGAGAAATTGTTAGATTGTCTCTTGCGCACTGCAAATGGCGAGCTAACCGCTGCTGAGATTTTAGGTCATCGCGAGTTTGTTCTAACTCGCTTGTACGAATCTGCCTAAGTTATCTAATGGGCCATTCAGACTCCTGAGTGGCCCAGATTCGTATGAAACCAATTACTGCATATCAAGAGGTAAAGCAAAAGATCACGGGCGATATTGTTCGTGGTCGTTACTTTATGGGTGAAGCCCTACCCGCTGAAAAGGAGTTAGCGAAAGAACTGAAGGTATCGATTGGCACGCTCCGCAAAGCAGTCGATGAGCTTGTATCAGAGGGTATTGTGATTCGACGGCAAGGGAAGGGGACCTTTATTGCCGAGCATGACGAACAGCGCTTGCTGTATTACTTCTTTCATGTGATTAAGCATGACGCTGATCATAAGAAATACCCAACGGTTGAGTTGGTCTCGTTTCAAAGCGCAACTGCAAACAGTGAAGAGGCAAAAAAGCTTCGACTAAAAGAGGGTTCGCCAGTATGGCGGATTGTGAATCGCCTATCACTTGATGGCCAATGCGTCATCGTCGATCGACTGACGCTCAGCAAAGAGCGATTTCCAACACTGACGCGAAGTGCCTTTCAGCATCGTGAGGGCAGTATTTATCAGCTGTATCAAGCTCAATATGGACAAGTAGTTGCGCGTACCAGTGAGCGATTGCGAGCCGGTGCGGCAAGCAAACAAGATGCAGAATGGCTTCACTTAAAACTTGGCGACCCTGTCATTGTGATTCGTCGCCTAGCCCTTGGAATGCAAGATGAGCCGATTGAATGGCGAATCTCAACCCTAAATACCCAGCATTACGAGTACTTCAGCGAACTGGGGACTTAGGCAATACGCTGGTAATACAGATTTTGTGGGTGGTTCGATTCTGCGAAGAATAGCCAGCGCTCTGCCACAAGGCCAAGTAGATGTACCAAAAACGCCATGATGATTAAACTCAAGCTTACTTGATTTGCTGCAAGCACTAGCAGGGTAACTGGAATAAGATAAGTTCCAAAAAAAGCCAGTTTGCGAACATTGGCAACAAAGAAATTAGATTGCTGATGAAAGAACTCACGCGTATTAAAACTACCACCCATCATCCCCATCGAAATTTGTCGAACAACTCCTTGCTGGATTCCGGTTGCCGACTGCAAGCTTGATTTTGGCTTGAGACTTCGATTACGTTTCCAGATCCAGAGTTTTAAGGTGAGCGATAGCAATAATAAGAATCCGGTAAAACCAGTCACGCCAGCAATGTTTTGAGAAGTGACGATGGCTTGTTCAGGTAGCCATGTTGACCAAATGGCAAATAGAGTCATTAGTAAAAACCAACCAGAAGAAAATCCAAGCGCAATGAAATTAACCATGGTCATGGGATGCGCCCACTCCTGAATAAACCGAATGCATTGGTAAATCATGGCAGTGCAAACCCACAGAAGAACCGCAAAGATACCGAGTAATAACCACAGCCAACTAGGAATCGTACCCATTTGCCAAGAGTAAATATAGGCTAGGACTGTGAGGACAATGAAACTTGGCAATACCAATACCTCACGCGAGAGCCAAGAAGTTCTCCACATCAAAATGGCGCGCCAAGCACGCTCTGGGTGCCCCAGGTGAAAAAATGAGGCAAGTAATCCGCCGGCTAATAGTAATAGGACGATTGGGAAAGCTAAATAGTTCATGAAGTAATTTGGTAATGGATCCCCTGCTAGATGCAAAATCAGAAGACTCATCACCATACCCTGAGCCATGCCAGCCATGCCAGTGAAAAAAATGAGTGAGAAAGCAGGATGCATTAATTTTCTGCCTTTACAGCGGCAATGGTTTCAGTAATCGAGCGGGGCAAGTAATGATTGGCTGGTTGGGTCTGCCATTCAGGCATCAACCCATATCCACCGCGTTCGGAAATCGCCTTACCGGCATCAGACTCTGGATCATGCACGTCACCAAAGATCCGAGCGCTGGTTGGACAAGCTAAAACGCAAGCTGGCTTACGCTCTGATTCTGGTAGGGTCTCGCTGTAAATACGATCCACACATAAGGTGCATTTGGTCATCACCTGACGATCTTCATCGAGCTCGCGAGCTCCATAGGGACAAGC
>JBDLUB010000015.1:0-10405 GCA_039805525.1 Pseudomonadota bacterium
ACCACCTTCAACTTTTGCAGATAATGCTACTAATGTAGCAATACCGTTTCCAGCGTGAATGTATGAATTGATAAACGCACCTTCTAATCTTTCGAAAGCACCAATTTCAATTTTTTCACCAATAACACCAGTTTGCTCAATTAATTTTTCAGCAACAGTAATCCCACCAAAATCAGAAGCTAAGAAAGCGTCTTTATCAGTAAAATTTAAAGCTAAGTTTGCAAAATCATTTGCTAATTTTACGAAACCTTCATTTTTTCCTACGAAGTCTGTTTCACAATTTAAAGAAATTACAACACCAGCAGTATTATCACTATTTACAACAGCAATAACAGCACCTTCAGTAGATTCTCTATCCGAACGATTTGCGGCAACTTTTTGACCTTTTTTTCTTAAAATTTCAATGGCTAATTCAAAATTACCTTCAGCTTCAACTAAAGCTTTTTTGCAATCCATCATACCAGCACCGGTTGTAGTTCTTAATTTGTTAACTTCAGCAGCAGTTATATTTGACATTTTATTTAATTTTAGATTATTAATGTAAAAAAAGAAATTCCAAAGGGCTCAGCAATCATTGAATATATTGGAGAACGAATTAGCTGGAAGGAGGCTTTACGGCGCCACCCACACGACCCAAAACAGCCGAACCACACCTTCTATTTTTCTTTAGAAGATGGTCGCGTCATTGACGCTAACGTTGGCGGCAACGCGGCACGCTGGATTAATCATTCCTGTAAGCCAAATTGCAAGGCCGATGAAATCTCGGTTGACGGCGAGGGCCGCGTTTTTATTTTTGCAAAACGCAAGCTTCTTCCTGGGGAAGAGCTTTTCTATGACTACTCCTTAAATTTGGACGAAAAGCCAACCAAAAAGTTACTGAAAGAATACGCTTGTTATTGTGGCAATAAAAAGTGCCGAGGCACGATGCTCGACATCGATTGATCGGTTGTCGACATGGTGTTTGTTTCTATTCAAGAGCTAGAGGCCGCCATTAATTATTGGCGCTCCCAATCACCCTCTCGGGGCGATGAACTGATTTTGTCTAAAGAGGCTAGTGCATTAGCAAAACCCTACGCACTCATGATTATCCAAGGCGCACAACGAATTCCGCTAGACATGCTAGATGAGGCCTGTAAAGAGCCGCTCGCCAAATTTATGGCTTGGAAATCAAACGTTAAATAGTTGGCCACTGCTTAATCCAAGCCATGGAAACCGTAGTCGACTTCAGTTCATATCTATGGCTTTTGCTTTTGGTGGCTGCGTTTGCTTCAGGCTTAGTTGACGCAATTGCTGGTGGCGGGGGATTAATACAGGTGCCAGCTTTATTTGCTGCCTACCCAGACACTCATCCAGCAACATTGTTGAGCGCCAATAAGGTTTCCTCGATTGGCGGAACAATCAATGCAGCAAGGCGTTATTTACGTCATGCAAAGTTACCATGGAATATCTTAGGCCCAGCCATCATTGCTGGTTTTGTTGGTGCGCTTTTGGGCGCCTTGGCGGTAAGCGTATTTCCGCCCGAGCCTCTTCGAAAAGCTCTGCCGTTTATGTTGGCGATTTTGTTGGCCTACACCTGGTTTGCCCCGAACATGGGGCTTGAGAATCGTCCCACCCACAAAATAGGTCGCCACGAGGCCCCCAAGGCGGTGGCGATGGGCTTGGTCATCGGGTTTTATGATGGGTTCTTTGGTCCGGCAACCGGAAGTTTTTTTCTGTTTGCTTTTGTCCGAATCTTTTATTTTGATTTTCTGCACGCGTCCGCCGCGACCAAATTGGTTAATGTAGCCACTAACCTGGCCACGATCATCATGCTCACAAGCCTCGGCTTTATAGATTGGCCCCTTGGTCTGAGTCTAATGGCGGCTAATATTCTTGGTAGCCAGGTGGGAAGCATGTTAGCGATTGCACATGGCAGCCAATTTGTGCGCAAAATATTCTTAGTTGTCGTATTAGCCCTAATTGCTCGATCGACCTACTCAGCATTTTTTTCTAATTAAATCAATAACTTAATTTATTAATGGGCGACTAATTTCCAGATTGTTTCACGTGAAACAGTAAAAATGCTATGATCAACGCCCTAATTGGGCAAATCCATGTTTTATTTCAAGAAATTTGATGTGATTGTGGTCGGCGGCGGTCATGCCGGAACCGAGGCCGCCCTCGCATCCGCCCGCAGGGGATCAAGCACCCTTTTAATAACCCACAGTATCGAAACGCTGGGGGCAATGAGCTGCAACCCTTCAATCGGGGGTATCGGCAAGGGTCATCTAGTAAAAGAGATTGATGCCATGGGCGGCGCCATGGCTGCTGCAACTGATGAGGCCGGCATTCAATTTCGGATCTTAAATTCAAGCAAGGGCCCAGCGGTTCGGGCAACGCGGGCACAGGGCGATCGGATTCTATATAAGGCCGCCATTCGTCGGCGCCTCGAGAATCAGGCAAATTTGACCCTATTTCAGGCGGCCGTTGATGATTTGATTGTGGTTGGAGACCGGGTTCGTGGGGTTAGAACCCAAAGCGGCCTCCAGTTTGAAGGTAAAAGTGTTGTATTAACCGCGGGCACCTTTTTGGATGGAAAAATTCATATTGGCCTAATGAACCATAGCGGCGGCCGAGCCGGAGACCCTGCTGCAACGACCCTTTCAGCTCGCCTAAAAGAGCTGAAATTGCCTCAGGGGCGCCTAAAAACTGGAACCCCACCCCGCATTGATGGCAGGACTATTAATTTCTCTGTGATGCAAGAACAGGCTGGCGACCTAGACCCCATTCCATGTTTTTCATTTATGGGCAGGCCAGAGCAGCACCCTCCCCAGGTGCCCTGTTGGATAACCCATACCAATAGTCAGACGCACGACATTATTCGTTCCGGATTGGACCGTTCTCCGATGTATACGGGGGTGATTGAGGGGGTCGGCCCACGCTATTGCCCTTCGATTGAAGACAAAATCCATCGCTTTGCTGCCAAAGAGAGCCACCAAATCTTTTTAGAGCCAGAGGGCTTAACAACCAACGAGTTTTATCCGAACGGTATTTCAACGAGCTTGCCATTTGATGTTCAAATGGCTCTAGTTCACAGCATTCGTGGGCTTGAGAGTGCTGATATCGTCCGCCCAGGGTATGCCATTGAGTATGACTATTTCGATCCCCGGCAGCTGAACCACAGCCTAGAAACCAAGGCAATAGGCGGCCTATATTTTGCCGGGCAGATTAATGGAACAACTGGGTATGAGGAGGCCGCGGCCCAAGGTCTGCTGGCGGGCATTAATGCAAGCCTGTCAGCACAAGACCAGGAGCCCTGGCTACCCAAGAGAAGTGAGTCATACATTGGTGTTTTGGTCGACGATTTAATTACAAGGGGCGTTCAAGAGCCCTATCGCATGTTCACTAGCCGCGCCGAATATCGTTTGAGTTTGCGCGAGGACAATGCCGATGCGCGGCTTACCGAAGTTGGACGAGGCCTTGGTCTGGTGGGTGATGAGCAGTGGGAGTTTTTTCAACGAAAACAGGAGCATGTTTCACGTGAAACATCGCGCTTACGCTCCTTCCGGGTTGGCCCAAAACATCACACCTCTCAACAGCTGGAGGTTTTTCTTGGCCAAGCCTTAGCACACGAGTGTAGTTTGGCAGAGATCCTAAGGCGCCCTGAGGTTGACTACCGCTCTTTAATGCAAGCTGATCCAGTTTTTGCGCAGGACTCCCCAGGCCCTGAAGACCCCCATTTGGGACGCCAGGTTTTTGACCAGGTAGAGATTTCGATTAAATACGAGGGCTATATTGAGCGGCAACGCATTGAAATCGAGCGCCATGAGCATTACGAAACTCTTCGCTTACCTAGGGACCTAGACTATTCCTTGGTTAAGGGCCTGTCAGTTGAGGTTTGGCAAAAGCTAAATTTACATCAACCCGAAACCTTGGGCCAAGCATCTCGAATTTCAGGGGTAACACCCGCTGCCATATCCTTGCTTTTGGTCCATTTAAAAAAGGGTATTGGCAAAACCCAATTATCGTTATGAGCCTTGGATTTGATGATGGCCTAAAAGCCGCCGGCCTTGCTCCTCACGAGTCTGCTGCAATGCAATATTTTTTAGGTGAGCTGCTGCGCTGGAATCGGGTCCATAACCTCACGGCTATTGATGAGAGTGAAGCCGCATTTCATTTACATCTCATTGATTCAATTATTATTTTGCCAATATTGCAGCGATATTTGCAAGCTCCTTTGCGGACCAGTGAGGCGCCGATTCAAATTGCTGACTTGGGATCCGGGGGCGGCCTACCGGGCATTCCACTGGCAATCCTTCAGCCCACCTGGCTATTTAGTTTGATTGAGTCAAGCAAGAAAAAGGCCGCATTTCTACAGCATGTTCGTGGCGGCTTGGGCCTTAGTCATGTTCAAGTCATGGCAAGTCGCGTTGAAAGTGTGGCCAAAACCCACCGGGCATTTTTTGATGCCATTACTGCGCGAGCATTTACGCGCCTTCACAAATTGCTAGACCTGTCCGCCCCTTTATTAAAATCGTCCGGTTTTGTGTTTGCAATGAAGAGTCAACAAAGCGAAGAAGAAATTTCCGAAGTATCGAGCAAAGACTGGACACTTCTTGAGGAGTGCGAACTGTCCTTGCCCGGGCAGGCACTGGATCGCCGACTCTTAGTTTTTCAGTACCAACAATAAATACTATGGCCAAAACATTTTGCATCGCAAATCAGAAGGGCGGGGTAGGAAAAACAACCACCGCAGTTAACCTAGCCGCAGGATTGGTTGCTCAAAGACAGCGCGTACTTTTGGTGGATTTGGACCCCCAAGGAAACGCAACCATGGGCTCAGGAATTGATAAATCGATGATCACAAACGGTGTTTATCACGTGCTGATTGGAATTGCATCCGCAAGCGAAGCAATTCAGTTCGCAAAAGAATCTGGTTACAGTGTTTTGCCCGCCAATCGGGAATTGGCTGGAGCCGAGGTTGAGTTGGTAGATTTGGAGGGTCGAGAGGCAAGATTAAAAAACGCACTAAATGAGGTTGCCGATCAATACGATTTCATATTGATTGATTGTCCTCCCGCGCTGTCTTTATTGACCCTCAATGGTTTATGCGCGGCTAATGGCGTAGTGGTCCCTATGCAGTGTGAATACTTTGCTCTAGAGGGGCTTTCTGATTTAGTTAATACCATCAAACAAGTTCATGCCAACTTAAATCCAGACTTAAAAATCATTGGGCTTCTGAGGGTCATGTTTGATACCCGGGTTACCTTACAGCAACAGGTTTCAGAGCAGCTCAATACACATTTTGGCGATAAGGTGTTTAAAACAATCATTCCTCGCAACGTGCGCTTAGCCGAGGCCCCCTCCTTTGGTTTGCCAGGCGTGATTTTTGACAAATCATCTCGAGGCGCTCAAGCCTATATTGAGTTTGCGGGTGAAATGGTTCAACGAATTAAAACAATGTAGGTGAACGATGGGTGCGAATAAGAAAAAGGGATTGGGGCGCGGCCTTGACGCGTTGTTGAGTGCTAGCAGCAAGGCGGGCGATGCGGACTCTTTTGCTGACAAGGCATTGCAGTCGCTATCACTGCAGCGTTTGCAAGCAGGTAAATATCAGCCTCGAACCATTATGGCCGATGAGCCACTAAAAGAATTGGCTGATAGCATTCGAGAGCGCGGCGTGATGCAGCCCCTCTTGGTCCGTGAAATTGAAGGCGGGCGTTACGAGATTATTGCGGGTGAACGACGTTTTCGAGCTGCAAGACTAGCGGGTCTTAATGAAGTGCCCGTACGAATCTTGGAGGTCGATGACCAGGCCGCAGCTGCGATTGCCCTCATTGAGAACATGCAGCGGGAGGATTTAAATCCCCTAGAGGAGTCGCGCGGACTATCTCGTCTTATTCATGAATTTAGCTTTACTCATGAGCAGGCCGCAAAGGCTGTAGGCAAGTCGAGAAGCGCCATTACTAACCTGCTTCGCCTATCGCAACTTTCGGGGGCGGTTCAAGCGATGCTTTTATCCGGCGATTTGGATATGGGCCATGCAAGGGCCCTTTTGTCTCTGCCGGGCGCAAGCCAAGTTGCCTTGGCCCAAAAAATTGTTGCCCAAGACCTCTCCGTTCGTGAGGCAGAGCGATTGGCGAGTTCGGCGGCCTTGGCTGCAGGCGATTTATCCCGAAAGAGTCCAATAAAGGGAAAAACGAAGCACTCGATTAGCCAAGACCAAGATTACAAGCGACTTGCTCAAGCCCTGGCTGATCTGGTTGGGTTGGAGGCTGTTTTTAAGACCAGCAATAAGGGTGGAGAGCTACGCTTTTACTTTAGCCATTTTGATGAGCTTGATTCATTGTTAAAAAAACTGGGGATTAAGGAACATTCTTAATAAAAGTGTCTAAAACAATTGACCTTCACTAGGGTAAATACTAAAATCTTGAGGCTTAATTGATTCCCAAAAAAGATCAATCAATGCAATCCCGGTCTTGGGATGAGGACGATCAAGAAGTAGATGTGTATCGAACCCTCAGTCGAGACGAGGCAAAAGCTCTTTTTGCTAACAATAAAAGGGCATTTGCAACGATTTCGCCGTGGCTAGTTGTCCTTATTCAGCTGCTAACGACCGGTGTTTGCATCCTTTTTTGGTCAATATTTGCAGATCCGATGGAGGGGCAAACCCTTTATACTTACTCGGCTTTTTGGGGTGGGTTTATCGGGTTTTTTCCGGTGTTGGTATTTGCTCTGCGCGTTCAAATATCGCGAGGCATGAAAAATCCAAGCCCTGGAAGAATGTTGTCGGCGATTGTGTCTGGCGAACTAATGAAGATCGCCCTAACAGTCGGATTGTTTTTGGGGGTCGCATTTGCTGTTCCCAACCTGCAGTGGTTACCGTTGCTGGTCACATACATACTTACGCTAACGAGCTATTGGTTGGCGTGGGTGTTGCGGTGAGCAGCTTTAATTGGCGTAGAGAAGGAATTATCTAGAAATGGCTAGCGCAGCACACGGGGCATCAACAGAGCCTCTAACCCCGACCGCATATATTGCAGAGCACCTACAGAATTTAAACAATATTGGCGGCGCCCAGAGTTCCGTTGTCGACTTTAGTGTCATCAACCTTGATACCTTGTTTTGGTCGATTTTGATGGGCCTGATTGCGGTCACTTTTTTGTTGATCGCTGCTCGACGCGCAACGCCCGGGGTACCAGGGCGCTTTCAGGCTTTTGTAGAGATGATGGTTGACATGGTTGAAACACAATCAAAAACGATTGTTCATGGAGACCGTAGTTATATTGCACCTTTGGCCTTACTTGTTTTCTGCTGGATTATTTTGTTAAACGCACTCGATTTGGTGCCGGTGGATTGGGTGGTTGGATTTAATCACTTCTTAGAAAATTTCGGGGTGCACGTTCCACATCACAAATTGGTTCCCACAACTGATTTAAACGCAACTTTGGGAATGTCTTTCGCAGTCATTTTGCTGGTTTTTTTCTACAGCTTTAAGATCAAGGGCGTTGGCGGCTTCCTTCATGAGCTGATTTCAGCCCCCTTTGGCGCTAAGTGGTATCTGGCCCCATTTAACCTCGTTCTTAATATGATTGAGTTTGTTGCCAAGGGCGTCTCTCTTGGGATGCGACTTTTTGGCAACATGTATGCAGGCGAGCTCCTGTTCTTGTTAATCGCATTGCTCGGTAGCATTTGGACTTTTAGTCTTGACCTCAGTGTTTTTGGCTTGGTTGGGCATGTGATTGCCGGATCTGCTTGGGCCATTTTTCATATTTTGGTCATCCTTTTGCAGGCCTTTATTTTTATGATGTTGACATTGGTCTACATTGGTCAGGCGCATAGCCATCATTAATTTTTATTTTTTACACACTTAAACTTAGGAGTTAGCAACATGCAAGAATTTCTCGCCAACATTCAAGGATTAACCGCCATTGCAATCGGCATCATTATTGGCTTGGGTGCAATCGGAGCCTGTTTGGGTATTGCCCTAATGGGTGGAAAATACATTGAAGCTTGCGCCCGCCAGCCTGAGCTCATGGAGCCATTGCAAACCAAAATGTTTTTATTGGCCGGTTTGATCGACGCGGCCTTCCTCATTGGCGTTGGTGTTGCGATGTTGTTCGCATTTGCCAATCCATTGCTTGCTGTTATTAAGTAATTTAGTCGTGGGTCGATGACCCATTGCTGCAACAAGTTTTGAAAGGAATATCGTGAATTTAAACGCGACTCTATTCGCGCAAATGATCGTTTTCTTCGTTTTATGGTGGGTCGTGGCGCGTTTTGTGTGGCCCCCATTGGTGAAGGCGCTCGATGAGCGAGCCGCTAAAGTGGCTGAAGGTCTTGCCGCCGCTGAGCGGGGAAAATTAGATCTTGAGAATGCGACAAAAAAGGCAGAAGAGGCCATGAGCTCTGCTCGCCAAGAAAGTATTCAGCGTGTTGCAGAAGCTGAAAAGCGTGCTCAATTGGCAGCTGAAGAAATTAAGGCGAATGCTCAGGCGGAAGCTGCCAGGATTATTGCGCAGGCCAAGGCTGACGCAGAGCAACAGATCGGCAAGGCTCGTGACGAGTTGCGTAACCAGGTTGCCACCTTAGCTGTTAGGGGTGCAGAGCAAATTTTACGACGCGAGGTTGATCCTAAAGCGCATGCGGCATTACTTGACCAACTAAAGGCAGAACTATAAATGGCTGATATTGCCACCATTGCTCGTCCTTATGCTGAGGCCTTGTTTGCAAGCGCCAAGCCAAATGACTTGTCATCATGGGAAAAGCAGCTCGATGAGCTTGCTAGATATTTAGAAAACAACGAGCTTCTAACGCTTGTTAGCAACCCAAAATTAGGTGCCGACGAGCTTGCTAAGCTAGTTTTGGGTTTTCTTAAATCAAAACCCGATGAGTCAATCAGCTCTTTTATTAAGCTTTTAGCGAACAATCATCGCCTCATTGTCTTGCCTGAGATTGCTAAGCAATTTACTGCGATGAAGAATAAAAGTGAGGGTGCCGCAGAAGCTCTCATTACCTCAGCCTTTCCTCTTGAGGGCGCTGCACTAAATGATTTACTCGCGACCCTAAAAAAACGTTTTGGTGGAAAAGAATTACGCCCAACGGTGGTAATCAATCCTAATTTAATTGGCGGTGTTCGTGTCCAAGTGGGCGACGAGGTGTTGGATGGCTCCGTGAGAGCACAGCTTGGCCATATGCACGATCGGTTGATTGCTTAACGCAGGGATTTATTAAGAATATTCGATTTATATCTAGGAGTAATTGATGCAACTAAACCCTTCCGAGATCAGCGAACTGATCAAAAGCCGAATTAACGAATTAGGCGTTGATTCAAAGATTCGTAATGAGGGAACCGTGATTTCGGTAACCGACGGTATTTGCCGTATTTATGGTTTATCTGGGGTCATGCAAGGAGAGATGCTTGAGTTTCCTGGCGGCACCATTGGTTTGGCATTGAACCTAGAGCGCGACTCCGTCGGTGCCGTGGTATTGGGCGAATACACTCATATCAAAGAAGGCGATGCCGTTAAATGTACTGGCCGCATTCTTGAGGTTCCCGTTGGACCAGAGCTACTCGGTCGAGTTGTTAATGCTCTCGGTCAGCCTATCGATGGCAAGGGTCCTGTAAATACCAAGCTGACTGACTTTATTGAAAAAGTCGCTCCCGGCGTGATTGCACGTCAATCGGTTAGTCAGCCGGTGCAAACCGGCCTAAAGGCGATTGATGCGATGGTACCGATTGGTCGCGGTCAGCGCGAGCTCATTATTGGTGATCGCCAAACTGGTAAAACCGCGGTTGCTGTGGATGCCATTATCAATCAAAAGGGTAAGGGCGTTTACTGTATTTATGTCGCGATTGGACAAAAGGCGTCGACAATTGCAAACGTGGTTCGCAAGTTGACTGAGCTTGGTGCGATGGAATATACCATCGTGGTTGCAGCAAGTGCGTCAGAGTCCCCAGCGATGCAGTATTTATCCGCTTATGCCGGTTGTACGATGGGCGAGTATTTCCGTGATCGCGGTGAGGATGCCCTGATTATTTATGACGACTTAACTAAGCAGGCTGTTGCTTATCGTCAAATTTCTCTTTTGCTACGTCGTCCCCCAGGTCGCGAAGCATATCCTGGCGATGTTTTCTATTTACACTCCCGCCTGCTCGAGCGCGCTGCCCGCGTGAACGCGGATTATGTGGAGAAATTTACCAATGGCGCAGTTAAAGGAAAAACAGGATCTTTAACCGCTTTGCCAGTGATTGAGACTCAAGCTGGTGACGTATCTGCTTTCGTGCCAACTAATGTGATTTCGATTACCGACGGTCAGATTTTCTTAGAAACCGATTTGTTCAACGCAGGTATTCGTCCCGCAATTAATGCCGGTATTTCGGTATCGCGCGTAGGTGGTGCGGCACAAACGAAAGTGATTAAAA
>JBDLUB010000016.1:0-10229 GCA_039805525.1 Pseudomonadota bacterium
TGCAGGAGTTCAAGGGTGGCATCCAGAAAATTCTGGATGCCTTTTGATTCACCGGAGTGCAAAATCTCCCGATTTTGCACCGAAGTCTGGAGACTTCGGACTCCGGGTTTATGGTAAAATCGCGCCCATTATGAAACTGACTTGCACCCTCCACCATCGCATCCTTCATTTGAGATTCATCCTCGGCGCTAACCTTATTAATAAAGGAGATCAAAATAACGCCATCCAATACAGAAATTCCAAATAATGATAAAAAACCAAATAAGGCCGAAATACTTAAGGTCTCACCCGCTAGATGCAAGGCAATAATGCCGCCGATTGCCGCGAATGGAACATTAATGAGGACGATCCCTGCATCACGAAGATTACCAAAAACACTGAGTAACAGAAAGAAAATTGCGAGTAACGCAAGAGGAACAATAATTAATAAGCGACGTTGCGCTTCCTTCATTTGATTAAATTGCCCATCCCACGCAATCGAATAATTTGGTGGCAAATTTAATGATTTTTCAACTAGAAATTTTGCATCCTCTACCGCACTACCTAAATCGCGATCACGAACACTGAATTTAATTGCGATATAACGTTTGCCGTACTCACGATAGATAAAGAATGGTCCATCGCCTACTTTCACCTTAGCAACCATCGATAAGGGAATTCGACCGCCTCCGGGGACATCAATTAAAAGAGCTGCAATATCAGAAATGTCATTACGATGATCCTCCTGAAGACGAATAGCAATTCCAAAACTTTTCTCATCTTCTAAAAGTTGAGTAATTGGAGTTCCGCCAATTGCGTTGGCCACCAATGTTTGTATCTCATCCATCTCAATGTTGTAGCGTGCTGCTCGCTCACGATCAATTTCGATGTTCAGAGTGGGCTGACCAAGTTCTTTCAAAATGCCTTCATCTGCAATTCCACGAACTTTTTTGAGAAGCTTTAAAACCTCCTGTGCTTTTTCGTCCAAAACTTCAAGATCGGGGCCGTAAATCTTAATCGAATTTTCGCCCTTAACGCCGGAGAGCGCCTCATTAACGTTGTCTTGAATATATTGAGAAAAGCTATAGGTTAATCCTGGAATTCTCTTAAGCTCTTCCTCAAGATTGGCAATTAATAGTTTTTTACTGCTACCACTCGGCATCTTATCGGGCGACTTCAGATACAAGCCATACTCTTGATTGAATACACCGGTTGGGTCCGTTCCGTCATCTGGACGACCAATTTGAACGGCAACTTTCTCAATTTCTGGCTGCTTACGGAAAAGCTCTCTAAGCTCATTACTAATTTTTACCGAATAATCCAAATCGACTGTATTCGGAAGTGTTACCCGTAACCATATATTGTTTTCTTCAAGCGTTGGTAAAAATGCAGTACCCAAGCGCGTCGTACTTAATAATGCAAGTCCAAGAATAAATACCGATACAGCTGCGATGGTTCGAGGCTTATCCATCCAACGTCGTAATAGAGGCCTATACCAGGTTAATAACGATGTAATAAATCGTGGCGGCTGATGATGAAAGTTCTCACCAAAAATGAGCGACATGATCGCAGGCAAGAAGGTTAGGCTCAAAATCATGGCAGCAATTAAGGCAAAGCCCATCGTGAATGCCATCGGCTTAAAAATAATTCCTTCTACGCCGCCCATTAAAAACAATGGTGAGTACGCCACAATAATGATACATACAGAATAAATCATGGCGCGCTGCACTTCACTGATAGCCACAACAATACTTTGATTTAAGCGCTTTTTTCCATCCTCCAGATGCCTCATGACATTTTCAGTAACGATCACTGCCGCATCCACAATTACGCCGAAGTCAATCGCACCAAGGGAAATGAGGTTTGCAGGAACATTAAAGAGATCCATCTGGATGAATGAAAAACATAAAGCGAGTGGGATAACGGCGGCTACAACAGCTGCTGCACGAAAATTACCAAGAAATACATAGAGCACATCCAAAACCAGGGAAATGACGAAAAATAACGTGTGCTTAACGGTTCCAACCGTAATATCTAGTAGATTTTGCCGATCATAAAATGGTTTGATTTCGATTCCTGGGGGCAGCACGTGACTATTAATATGATGAATTTTCTCGCGCACCCGGGCTAATACTTCAGTCGCATTTTCTCCGCGTCGCAAAAAGATGATTCCCTCCACCTCGTCGGGTTTGTCATCAAACTGAAAGACTCCCAGGCGTGGCGCATGGCTGATTTTCACTTCAGCAATATCGCCAATCCGAATTGGAATTCCATTATTGGTGGCAACAACAACCTGCTTTATATCCTGGATGTTCTTTAGCAATCCAACACCGCGAACAACAAATTGTTGCTCACCGCTGGGCAAAAGACCCCCACCTGTATTGGCATTAGAGGTTGATAACGCACTAATAAGTTGAGAAAGTGTCACCCCCTTTGCCTGCATTTTTTCTGGAAGGATAACAACTTGATATTGTCTAACCTTACCGCCAAACGAAGTAACCTCAGCAACACCCGAAGTTTGTTTTAACTCCTTATAAATCTCATAGTTTTGCAGTGTTTTTCGTCGCGTTGAATCAGCATGCTCGGAAACGACTTGATAACGCATAATTTCGCCCGTTGCATCAGAATCAGGACTAATACTCGATATAACACCCTGGGGGAAATCAACCTTCGATAGATTCGCAATAAATGTTTGTCGAGCCTTAAAAGGATCAGCTTGATTATTGAACTTGAGCGTCACTACGGATAAACCAAAAAGGGATACCGAGCGAAAAGTTTGAACACCAGGGATTCCGGCTAAGGCATTTTCGACCGGAATAGTAATTTGCTGCTCCACTTCGGTAGTGCCACGTCCAGGCCATTGAGAGATGGCCTGAATGGTTAACGGGGCCACTCCAGGATATGGCTGAATTGGTAACGCTCGCAAAGCAAGCACTCCAAGGATTAGCAACAGTCCGCAACACGCTAAAACGATAATGCGCTTGTGAATAACACCGCGCACAAATGAACTGATCAAACTCACGCGCTACTCCTGCTTCGTAAATCGTTCATTTAGGAGTACTGCGCCCTTTACCAACACCTCTGTGTTCGGCTCAATACCCTCTGTAATTGCAAAACGCTTACCATCAAAATCAAAGCCTTTGACCATAATGCGACGATAGTTCTCAGAGGATGTTCGAACAAATGCGTACAAAGCCTCTTTGTCTCGAACGATGGCGGTTTGAGGTACTACAATTGCTTGCGTTGTGCCAGTCTGTAATTTGCCATTGGCATACATATCAGGACGCAGACTACCGTCCGCATTTTCAATATCAGCTCGAATTAGAATTCCGCGTGACTGAGAGTCTACGGTAGGCGATACGTAATTCACTTTAGCGATAATTTCGCGGTCTGGATAGGATTCCAAGTGAATTCGTATACGCTGGCCACGCTCGATCAAGCGCGCATCCTGTTCAAAAATATTTCCAGTGAACCATAGAGCCTTGGGATCCGCTAGAAACATCAAGGGGTCCCCGCCGCTAACAATGGCGCCTGGCTCAACATTGCGTCGCACAACTACCCCTTTGAGCGGGGAGCGCATGAGCAGATTCGGAGTCGATTTACCGGATTTTTCCAAGGACTTAATATCCGCCTCCGCGTACCCTAAATTACGTAATCGATTGGCTGCAGCCTCTTGAGTAATCTTTGCATCAGCGAGTAAATTTGTGAGTGAATTAGATTCACTGAGAATTTTGACGGTTTGATAAGTCAACAAAAACTCTTGCTGAGCAGAATTAAACTCTGGGCTATAAAGTTCAATAATCGGACTGCCAACATCAATTGCAGCGCCCTCAAAAGTAAAAATGCGCTCAACCCTACCAGGTACACGCGCACTTAGCACTTTACCTCTCTCTGCATTAAATACCAGTCGCCCAGGTACTTTAATTTCCTGAGGAACGGTTTGAGAATTTACTTTTTCAAACTGATAAATTTCAGGATTTAGACTCACCCCGGGCATCGACAGGGAAATCATCCCCGATTTTTCAATCACAATCTCCTTCTCTTGGCGCTCGGTTTTAATCACTCGATGTACGGTCGTTAATCGACCGGCTATAAAACCGAGCATCAAAATACCAAATGCAAATGCAGTTAATCGAATTCGATAACGCTTTTCTGGAGAAAGTTGCCAATACGCATCGGATAAGACTTTTAGTCGCGACCGGAGATGATGGCTGAACCCCTCGATCAATTGAATCAATTTTGGATTGAAATGATGTTTCATGAGAATTCCTAAAATGGCTCCCGCCCTGCAGCAACCATCAATACGGCATGGGCTTGTAAAAGATCACTTTCAGCAATCGTGAGTTGATTTTGGATCACTCGGAGCTGATTTTGAGCGGTTAGTAAATCATTAAACCCCTGTCCATTATTCGAATACTGAGTCAAGGCTACTTTATAGGCTGCATCCGCTTGGGGTAATTGGCTATCTCGTATAAATTGCACTCGATTCTTGGTTTGGTCAAATACTGTATAGGCATTTGTAACACCTAAGATAATTTGTTGACGATTGGCAACATTAGTAGCCTCTACTGCAGCCTGTTTGCGGACAGCTTGTTCTACCCCATACTTCTCTTTCATAAAAAAGTACAGGGGGATGACGATATCGAATTCAAATTGATAAAAAAGTGCGCCATTATTGGAAGCAAAGGGTCCTCGTGGGGTATACGAAGAGCCGATTATCTGGAAATCAGGCAAATATGCTTTCTTAGCGAGGCTTACACCCTTGCGGGCCGCATCTACATCGAGTTGCGAACTGCGTAATAGTGGATGGCTTGTTTCTGCATAGTTTTCCAACTCAATTAAGGTTGGTACTGAACGAATTGCCTGCTGAACATTACCGGATAGAGCAATTTTTTCTCTGGGGTCACGGCCAATTAGCTGATTGATACTTCGATAGGACAGTTGCAACTGTTTCTCTAAATTAAATTGCTCCACTAATGCAGCGCTCTGAGCAACTTGAGCATTTAGAAATTCAACATAAGCCGCAGAATTATTTGCATATCGAGAACGTGACACATTTTTGATTAACTCAAAGCGCGTCACTGTTTCTCTGGATACCTGTAACTGCTTTTGAGCAGATAGGGCGTTGTAATACAAGGTGGAAAGTTGAGCGCCAAGCTGAAGATAGTTCGATTCGCTCTGTGCCAATAGAGACTCTGCTGAGGTATCCGCGATCTCCGATGCAAGGCTTTTCTTGCCAGGAAACTGAAATGGTTGCGCAAAAGATATTGAATTATTACTACTTATTCCATTTGCATTAGCCCCACCAAGTCCAAGGGGCGAGTTTGGTGGCATACCCGACCACACAAGTCCTAATTGTGGATTAGCAGGCGCTGCGATTTGTGGAACAGTTGCCTTCGCTGATAAATAGCTCTCTCGTAGAGCAGTTAACTGTGGGTTATTTAACTTTAACTCCGACCACAATTGCCGCAAATCCATTTCTCTGGGAGGAGTTTGCGCAACAGCCTGCCCAATCGACGAGCATACGATGAGTAAATAAAAAAACGATCTAACAAAAAACAAGTAATGATCCCCGAGCAAGGGTTAAGTTGATGTAGAGATAAGCTCTACCCCTGAAAAACATCATCCAATCAGGGGCGGCGGTGCTCGGGCTTGATGAAATCCTAAAAGGTGTTGCTCAAAAAATTCTGCTTGAACAGCATAGAGTGCATATTTTAAAAAATCGATGCAAGTAACTGCATTTACTTGAACAGTATGTTTTTCAAAATCATCAGTTACCCCATGCGCTGAGGTAACTGTTTGTGCAAGATCTTCGTTTTGCCAAAGTATTACAAGCGGCTCAAAAATGGGTGCTATGGAATTGCCGTCAGCTACATGGTGAATCTCTTCAAAATCATCGAGATCTTCCTGAAAGGAAGGAGTCGCCGCCTGGACGGAGCATCCAAAGACAATGGATGCAATTACAAAGCAGTGAATCAATTTTTTGCTGATGAGCTCAAGCATGGGTGGATTCTAGCTCATTGGGCTTAAATTACAAGAATTTACCGCGGTATTCATGTTGCAGGGCAACAAAAAAGCCGCCTTGTGGGCGGCGTATTGGCAATACCCGAGTGGGAATTACTTACGCTTGTTGACAGCGTCTTTGAACGCTTTACCAGCAGAGAACTTTGCGGTCTTTGATGCAGCAATCTTAATTGCTTCACCAGTCTTTGGATTGCGGCCAGTGCGTGCTGAGCGCTTACCTTGACTAAAAGTTCCAAAACCAACTAACTGAACGGAGTCACCTTTTGTTACTGCTTTGATAATATTTTCAATCGCAGAGTTCAGAGCACGCTCTGCGCTAGCTTTTGAAAGTTCAGCATCATCAGCAATTTTTTCTACGAGTTCAGCTTTATTCATATTCTTCCTTTAAACAAACAATTAATAAACTTTACAAAAATGGACTGCATCAGCAGCCCAAAATAGAAGTCTCCTAAATATGCATTACCAATTACCGAGTTATTTGCAACTGATAACGATTAGAGTTTGCTACACAGATTCAGTGAACACAAGGGGATTACTCTAGGGATAATCCCGCATTTTTTTGGGATCTTGACCACCATCAGACCCTTTACTGGCTTGATTCTGCGGTTAATTTCACAATCTGAATCCATCTAACCGTCAATTCAATTAGACAGCCGGCCCTCGACGCACCAACATCTTGCGCCCGATAATAACCGTCATAATTACCAGACCGGCGAATATGATGTTGATGAATGTAATGGGCTCGGAGACCAGAATAGCAGACGCCAATAATGTACAAAAAGGTTGCAACAATTGCACCTGGCTCACGCGTGAGATGCCGCCAATCGCCATACCGCCATACCAAAAGAAGAATCCAATAAACATTGAAAAGATCCCTAGGTAAAAAAAACCAATCCAAATACTGGGACTAGCTATCAAGTAAGACTCTTGGAAAGTGAAGACACTTCCAATTAAGTTGATCGGCAATGAGAGAACCAAGGTCCATGAAATCACTTGTTTAGCATTCATCGTGCGCGATAAGTTACCACCAATCGCATAAGCAATCCCATTGGCCGCACAAGCAATGAATAGCAAGAGATCGGTATACCGAAACCCCCCTTCACTATTTAAATATGCGTAGGTGCAGACTAATAAGCAGCCTGTTAAAGCGCTAATCCAAAAGCCTAAGGACGGTCGTTCTTGAAAAAGTAATACTCCCGCAACAACCGTAGCCAGTGGCATGATCCCCAAAATAACCCCGGCATGAGAGGCTTTACCCGCGGTCATCGCGATATTAATAAATAAGGGGAAAATAAAGACTACGCCAAGCGCCACAATCGCGAATTGCCGAATTTGTTTAGCATCTGGGATGGGGGCTTTGGTGTAGACAAGATAGGCTCCCGCCAAAGTTCCAGCTAGTAATGCGCGCGCAAAGCACAAAAAATAGGGATTGAGAACCTCAACGGTTATTTTGGTAACTGGTAGGGTCAGGCTAAATATAAAAATACCAATGAAACCAATCAACATGCCTTTGGTTTCATTTTTCATTGAGCGCTCTTGAAAATAAAATGGCTCCGCAATGGAGCCATGAAGAAATGAATCTTTTTAATTAATTTCGGGATTTTTGTTTAATCACAAATGACAAATAACCAAGGGCAAGACCGGAGCCCAGGGAGAAAATAAAAACAGCGGTTTTAGAGTCTGGCGCGCTAGCGGAGAAAATCAAGTAAAACGCAACGGTAATACTGACCACCATACCAATAAAACCGGCGATTTTCATAATCTTGTCTGTGGTACTCATTGAATCATTAATAAGTATCTGGAGCATGTTTTTTCCTTTCAGCAAAGAGAGTCGGCGCAACTCAAAACGATTGTATAACGATTGCCTAAATTAGCTACTATTTACAGGGGTAGCGTTGTTTAAAAAAGCGGACCAGGGTTTTGGCAGCCTGCTCTTGATTAAATTGAGGATTTTGCTGATTCCATTTCAGAAAATCCTCTAGTACTTGCTCGCGCGTATGCTTGCTAGATGCAAAACAGATATTGGGCTTTGAGCCCGCTGGGCGACTCACTAAATAAGCCTGATAAACCCCCTCACCAAATCCAAAGCAAAAGTTCTGAGCGTCAATATCGTTTCGCGCTTTGCAGAGTTCTACCATGGCAGCAGTCGACGCATCATACGGTTTTGCTTGCCCATAACCGATCGTCGGAATGATTGCCAAATAACTAAATGCCAATCCAAAAAGTATTTTCATTGTTTTCATTGATCGTATTTTGATTGTTAGCATGATTAGCGTCTAAATCCACCCATGCGACCGCCCCCAAAGCCCCCTCCACGGAAGCCTCCGAAGCGATCCCGATTTTCATCAAAGCGCGCCTGTTCTCGCATTGCATTTTCTTGGGCGGCTTCCCGAGTTGCATTAGGGTTTGCTCGATCCGCTGCAATCGCAGAGCGCCCTTCTTGATCAAGACGGCTGGCTTGAGCCTTCTCTTGGGCTGTAGCATTTTTCTCAAATGCATTATCGGCGCGCTGCGCGGCATTGCGCGCATCTTGTCGCTCTTGTGGAGTGGCGTTATTTTTCCAATCGTTCAAGAGACGTTGCTGATTAGCAATACTGCTTGGGCCAATTAAGCCTCGGTTCGGACGCTGCTCATTATTGTTCACATTAATCGTGCCACTTGACCAAGCCGGCGTTGCCCATAAGGCTCCCCCGACCGCTAAACCTACACCAAATGACATTGCACCCCAGGCTGGGTCGTAAGCGGGATATGGCGGGTAGTCGGGATAAGGCCATGGACCATAAACCTGGGTTGGGTTATAGGTCGGCACATACACAATTTGCGTGTTGGGCGGAGCAATAATAATGTTCCCGCGGGCATCAGTGCTCACAGTCATTTGGGCATTACTTTTTAATGTACCGGCGGTTTGTGCTTTCTTACGCAGTGTTTGTACGGCTTTCATCGTATCTGCCGGCTGTAACTTGTATGCATTTCCGAGATTCTGTGTCCACTGCAACTGCTTACCCATCATGGTTAACGCCTGAGGAAATGAAATCAATGATTTGACGCTATCGTTCCACGATTGGGCATTGAGTGCATTCGTAAGCGCACTACCCTGCAAACTCGCATTACTCGAGCGCCAGTTATAGGCTTCAGCAACTTCAAGCGGGTAGGTTGAAGCCAACAACATAATGGATAGCAATGAATCAGGATACAAGGCAATCGGAGAAACCAAAGACTCTAACTGCGCATTCGAAAGCATTTGAGGGCTCGCGCTTACTGTCGCTGAGTTGCCAAAATCGTTACTGGACTGACCTCCAGCACAAGCACCGAGCAATAAAGTCGCCGCAATGCTTACTGCAATGCAAATGGGCTTTTTGGATTTAGCCATCATGGTTTTGTGGTCCATTATTTACAGTACAAAGCAAATAGATTATTTTGCCATCTCCGCGATGACCTCACTGGCTAAGCGGGCTGCTAATTCATCCTCAGGAGTAAAGGATTTGCCCCAGCCCTCTTTCTCATAGAGCTCGATCTCTTCAGAGCTTCGCGCTCGTATAAAGATTCTGACTTCGGGATTAAGGGTTCGGGCAGTCTCCACCATCTTGCTAATATCAATCGAATCTTTCGTTGCAATGACCAAGATTGCCGCACGAGCAATATGTGCCTGGATCAAAACAAAGGGATCGGACGCATCACCAGTCACCGCCGGAATATTTTGCTTACGTAACTCCTCAACGGTGCCACGCTCCTTCTCAGCAATCACACAATTAATATTTTGCGCTTTGAGGTTCTCAAAGACTTTCTTGCCAACGCGACCGTAACCAACAATTACCACTTGCTTATGCAAGAGCGATTCATTAACGGTGGTTGGCAATAACGACAGTGGATCTAATCGCTCATCCAGCTTACGCGCCAGGTGTGAGCGCTTTCGAGCCCATACCAAGGCTGGTTCGATCCCATTAAATAAGAAGGAGTTAAAGGCAATCGACAAAATTGCCCCTGCCAAGATTAAGCTGTATGCCTCATTCGGAATTAGATTCATGGCAAGGCCCATGCCAGCGAGAATGAATGAGAACTCCCCAATCTGCGCCAAACTAACGCCAACCGTCAAGGCGGTACCCAAGGGGTACTTGAATAGCAATACCAACAAAATTGCGGCTAATGTTTTACCAACCATGATGATGGCAATCACAATCAGTAATTTGATGGGCTCTTGCCAGATGATCTCGGGGTTAAAAAGCATG
>JBDLUB010000017.1:0-9855 GCA_039805525.1 Pseudomonadota bacterium
AAATACGCCATCGCGTTTGAAGCACACATCGCCAATTGAAACCGCATCACCCGATAATTTTTTCTTCGAGGAAGTTTCAATAATCGTCGGGCATGCTTTGCCTCCAAACAATAAGGAGGTGGTATCACTCTTTGGATCGCAACCAATCAGCAATACCTTCTTACCTTGCTGGGCCATCATGTAGGAAAGATTAGCGAGGGTAAAACTTTTACCAATTCCGCCCTTGCCATAAATAGCAATGATTTGGGTTTCTTTGGTGACTGGCCCTTTATGAACCGGATCAGGCTCCATCTCGGCTTCTTTTTTGAGATTGACAAACTGCACCGTTGCTTCGGCAGGCACACCCTCTAATTTTGCGGTTGCTGGACTCATTGCAAGGTTCTCCAATCAAGGACCATCTTTAAACAATCTTTATCGCTAAAGGCTTGGCGATAGGCTTTATCCGCATGCGCTGGTGATGCATGATGCGTAATTAATCCATCTAGCGAGAGTCGACCCGACTCGGCTAAATGTTTCACCGCTAACAAATCTTTCGGTTGCCATTGCGCTGCCACTCGAATGCGGGCCTCACGCATAAATGCCTGAGGGAATGAGAAGGTCATGGGGGCGTCATAAAAACCGGCCAAGACAATTTCACCACCGGGTGCCAGACACAAAATCAAGGTATCCAATAATGAAGCGTCACCACTGACATCCACAATCGTTTTGTAATACCGTTTTTGGTCTGCTTTTGGATCAATCACTTCATAACCAATTGCTCCGGTGCGACGATCAGCATCGGTTTCCCAAACGACTGGAGTTTTTCCAGCGAGCACAGCAATACGTGCAATGAGACGGCCCAAAACACCATGGCCAATAATCAGATCCGGTTGCTGGCTACCCTCAGCCGATGTGACATGATGCGCAGTTGCTGCCAGCGCAAACAAAACGGCTTCTGCGCCTAATTTGTTATCAACGCCAATCACTCGACTTGCTGGCACCACTACGCGTGATGCAGCGCCGCCAAACAGTCCCTTCACATCACCAAAGCAACGCGCCCCAGGTACGAATACACGCTGACCGGGCTGATACCCTGACCGAATCCCTGCTTGATAAATTTTGCCGACGGACTCATAACCCGGAACGAGTGGATAACCCATGCCCGGGAAGTGGGGCATACGCCCACTCCATAGAAGTTTTTCAGTGCCTGTACTAATACCACTCCATTCAATATCAACGACAACATCCGTCTCAGTGACGGGTGACAACTTCAACTCACTCAAGACAACGCTCTCGGGCTTTTCGAGCACGATGGCCTTTGCTTGATAGATTGTGTTCATAGTGTCATTTCTTATTTACATATTTTATGTGTAAATATTTATTTACATGACTCATTCTTCACCACTTTAGGGATAATTCATCTAGGGGTTTCTACTAATGACCCCTAGTATTTACAAGGCTTTTTGGGCAAAAATTGGCTTTTAATCTCTAAGCCACTGAAATCATTGGCTTTTTACAATGCAAGATCTGTGCATTCAAGGGGATAGCGGATGGCAATAGGCGAACAGCCTCAAAGCCGGCCTCGATCAGCATTTGGGTAATTTCGGCTTGGGAACGTGGTCTACCCCGACCCATTGCTAACAGATAAAAGCCAAAGTAGGCATCCCCCATTGCCTCTTGACCGGGGGTATTAGCCATTGGTTCTGCCAGAATCAAGCTCGCCCCTGGCTCTAAGGCATTGAAAACATTACGTAATAAGATTTTGACCCGGGAGTCATCGTGATCAAAAATGACTCGAATTAGAGTAGCCACATCAGCACCCTTGGGCAATTCCCCATCAAAGAAATTCCCCCCAATTGCTTCGATTCGATTCGATGCGTCTGTTTTAGCAATCTGAGTAGTGGCTAACTCAGCCACACCAGGGAGATCAAAAATCGTACACCGCAACTGCGGATAAAGTTTTGCAAGTTGAGTCACAAACGCGCCCTGCCCGCCACCAATGTCAAGCAAATGGCGATGCTTTGCAAACGAATAGGCATCAAGCACCTCAGACGTGACCAACGGTTGAGTGTGCGCCATGAGCTTTGAATAGTTCGCAACGCGCTCGGCCGATAGCGATTCTGGTTTGGGATCGTGTGCATGATCGATATAAGGCCAATACTCGGCCATCGCCGCTTTCCCAGAAATATCACCACGTAACAGTGCTAAGGGGTCTTGCAGATCACGATAAAAATCGCCATGATGAATGATCATATCGATGAGTGCGCGATTACCCACTAAAGGCGCTCCCAGCATGCCAAGTGCATAGTGCTCGTTGTCTCGTTTCGTTAGCAGATGAATGGCAACGGCAGCATCGAGTAAACGATTGAGTCCTGCGGGCGGTAACGCAATGCGCTCTTGCAATTGTGCTTTAGACAAAGAGCCGTTTGCGAGCAACTCGAAGAGGTTGACTTTGACACAAGCCAATAAAATTTGGGAATACACAAAGCCCGCCATCACATCAAAGAGTGCGGAAGCCTGACGTCGCACGACCCAGCGTGTCAATGGAAAGCGTGCAGCCCAACGCTGAAATCGCGGTGAGGCAATCACACCATTACGCCAATCGGCGAAGCTGTCTTTCAAGGAGCGGTGATGGGTTTGCGTGTCTTTGGACACACGCTCAGACAGTGGCATGGTGATGCAGCGGTCGACTCGTATTGATAAACCATGCTTCCGGAATCAAGCGCTCTGCCTCTTTCGCTACCAGAGCGCGTAGCATCTTCTCGCCTTTACAGCTTGGTATTGAAAGAATTGCTTTGTAGACCAACTCATCAAAATGCTGAACTGCGCCCACCAATCCAAGATCGCGCGCAGAGCTTGGTCGATCATGGGCTAAATCTTGGCCTTGTGGTTTACCCATCGTCGCTTGATCAGCCAATACATCTCGAATGTCATCGGCTACTTGATAGGCCTCACCCAACCACTCGCCTAACGGTTTCCAAGTATCTGCATCCGCTCCTGCGGCTTGCGCACCCGCAGCGGTTGCGGCCTCAAAGAGTGAGCCCGTTTTTTCTTTTTGGTATTGCGACAGTTGTACTTTGGATTCGCACTCCCAGGCTTGACCCGACACAATGCCGTGCGGCGCACCGACGGATGCAGCAATCGTTTTTAAAAGAGGTGCTAAGCGTAGTGGCGAGCGCATGCTGCACGAGGCCATGTATTGAAAGGCCAGCACAATGAGTGCATCACCCGCAAGCACGGCAATGCGTTCACCAAATGCCGCATGTACGGATGGCTGGCCACGGCGCACCATCGCATTATCAAAACAGGGCAAATCGTCGTGCACTAAGGACGCACAATGCAACAATTCAATCGCACCCGCAGCTGCAATTGATAAATCCGGATCGTCATCGCCGCAGGCCGCGGCGACGGCTAAGCAGAGTTGTGGCCGAATGCGCGCACCGCCTGGAAATACCGCATGATGTAAGGCCCTTTGTAAATTTTGGGGGGCTGTCTTAGACTCTGCGATGGCAAGCGCTTGATGCAAGCCCTTTTCAATGCGTTCTTGCATCGTGTGACTGGGGCTGATTTTTGAGCTCATGACCGGCTTTCAGAGTTAATCGGGTCGTAATACGGGTATAAAAAGTGTAAATATTTTTTTACACTTATCATGATGATGAATATAGACAGCTAATGCAACAGGGTCAATCAATCAAATCTAGGGAAAACCCTAATGATCTCCATTAACCGAATCCCTTACGACTGGCCGAACCGGCAAATTAGCCGCTCCGTCACCGTGGGCGATCTCACCTGGCACGTACAAATCTCAGGCAAAGGACCTGTCATTTTGTTGCTGCATGGCACTGGTTCATCCACCCACTCCTGGGGTGAGCTCACGCCCTTACTCAATCCAGAGGGGCAAGTTCTAAGCGTCGATCTACCAGGGCACGCCTTTACTCTCGGTGCTTCAGTGGATTCTTTGCGACTCGAGCAGATCGCACGTAATTTGATTACGTTGATTGAGGAACTCAAAATGCCATGGCCAACCATGGTCGTTGGTCATTCGGCCGGCGCACCTCTAGCGCTCGCCTTTGCCAATCAAGCACCCACCAAACCACAAGTGATTATTGGACTCAATCCCTCACTGATTCCGCCGCCACCCAGCTATACCCAATTTTTTGGGCCTATGTTGGGGCCGGTGACAAAATCAGCAACCCTTGCATCAATTCTGGCGAAGCTTGCGCCACTATCCGGCATGACCGATCGATTATTGGATTCCACCAATACCAATTTGCCAGAGACCAATCGCAATTACTATCGACGTCTCTTTCAATCCCCTGAGCATGTCCGTGGCGCCATGAACTTTATGGCCTCAGCCAACATTGATCAAGTACTCAAAGCCGGCTCAAGCCTTCCATGTAAATTAATTTGGGTGATTGGTGAGAGCGATCAATGGGTTCCAGAAATCGGTCTTAAGAAAATCATCAATCAATACTTTCCGAAATCCACCGTCATCCATTGGTCAGGCGGCCACATCATGCACGAAGTGGAAACTGCAAAGACCGCTGATCTGATCTTGAGTGAACTTCGCACCCTTAAAAAGTAATTGGCTTTAGGTGTGCAATGCCCCTAAGACCGCTTGCGAGAGTTCAGCGGCACGCGCATGCGGCAGTGGTAAGTAATACGAACCAATCGATCGAGCAATATGCTCCCCCTCCGCGCGAGCTTGCGGCGAGGTATCGATCCATAAACTACGCACCTTAATCTGCGATGCTAATTTTGCGGATTGCTCTGCATCAACTTGGGCTTGAGTGCGGCCCGGTGTGCCGTCGCGTGCAATATTGGCGCGGCCATCGGTTAAGAACACCAAGGTAGGGGTCATGCCTTTTTTGAGTGATCCTTTTGCAAGTGCAAAAGCAGTATCAATCGCAAGGGCTAGCGGTGTGCCGCCACCACCAGGCAGCGACGCTAATGAGCGTTTAGCCCTCACGAGAGAACGTGTTGGACTTAATAAAAGTTCTGCTTGGCTTCCCCGAAAACTAATGAGTGCTACCTGATCACGTCGTACATAGCACTCGGCAAGCAGCAACTCCACTGCGCCCTTTGCTTCGGCTAAGCGATGAATCGCTGCGGAGCCGGATGCATCGACCACAAAAGTAGTGAGAGTTTGATTGCGCTCTTGATAACGTTTCACCCGCAGATCATCTTTCCGAATGAGAATTTTTGGCTGAGACTGATTCTGACTGCTTTTAAGTTGGAGCTGCCGAATGCGTTGCCATGGCACAGCGGCGCGCAGCGTATCAATCAAACTCAGTCGTTGATTGCCAGAGGGCATGCCTGGCTTAGAGCCGATTGGACGACCACGTTGACTACTGAATTGACTCGCGCCTGCCTTACCAGCAGAGTGATTTTTTTGACGAACAAGTGCAAGTTGAGTGAGTCGATCAAGCAGCTCACGCGGAATCGCTGCCTGCGCCGCATCCAATACTTGATCTTCAAGAACTTCAGTCTCGTGATTTTGAGATGGAGTCTCCTCCAAGTTGGCATCCTCATTTTGCTCAGGAGAGGGTTCGTCCTCGGCTTGAGTCTCGTCGGTCGCATTGGGTAATTGGGTTGCTCTTGGCAATAACACCAAGGTCACCGCGCGCTCAAGATGTTCTTGGCTGGGCTCGCTCTGATGCCACTCAAGATCCATGGCTGCCAAGTACCGCGCAGTTCTGACTGTAAATTGCACCGCACGCAAGGAAATAATGCCTAACTGCGCCGCAATTCCAACGAGCGCGGCGTATTGCTCATCACTAAGCTTAATTTGTTCAGCCCGCTCTTGAATAGATGTGCGATCGAGATCAATGAACTCCGCATCGAGTTTGGCATCAGGTAGGTCGCGCCATGCGATCGAGTCTAAATCGATATAAAAGGCACAGCGCTCCATTAATTTTGGATTGACGCTCTCATCCTCTTCAATACTTTCATCAAGGGCAACTACACCCATGGCGCATGCGATGCGTTCTCCATGTCCATCACGCTCAACCTGAATGGCGCCATGATCGAGGGCGGTTGCGATGCGGGCTACGGTTCCCGCTTCTAAGCGCTCAGCCATTGGCAAAATCACAAGACTTTGATCGCAATGACTTAAGAGCCCTGGTCGAAAGATTGGCTTACCGGAGATGATGGTGGCCTCGATATCCAAACCACCAAGTAAGTTCTCATCGGAGATACCGCTGGGGATCTTCCGTATTGGTGTTGTTAAACCGTGATGACGTGCAAGTTGCTCAAGTGTTTGTAACCACCGCTCGCGCACGGGCCCTGAACGCGCCCGCACAATCACCCCACCAAACACATGGGGCGCAAGTGTGATGAACTGTGCAACCTGTAAACAGGTCAACCAGTAAGGTGTCATACCCTAGGCAAACAACTCATCAAGTGCACGTTGCACACGCGTTGCCGAGCTCGACTCATCCAAAGGATTGCGGCGCAAACGATGTTGTAAGGCGGGGATAGCAATGCGCTTGAGATGTTCGCGCGTGACTTTATTTTTACCATCGAGGGCAGCGACTGCACGCGAGGCTCGCAACAGCGTGAGTTCCCCACGTAGGCCATCAGTCCCGAGATGAGCGCAAAGCGTACTTGCATCATGCAGTAATTTGTCATCGACCTTCACGCTGGCTAATTTCTTGCGCGCACTTGCCATCATCTCCCGTATCTTCGCATCCTCTTGATCCCAAATCTTCATAAAGGCATCAGGATTGCGCTCAAAGGCGTCGCGGCGTTTGATGATCTCAACACGGCTTGGCATATCGGTCGGGGTTTTGACTTCGACTGCAAGACCAAAGCGATCTAAGAGTTGGGGACGCAACTCACCCTCCTCGGGGTTGCCACTGCCTACCAATACAAATCGGGCGGGATGGCGCACACTCAAGCCTTCGCGCTCCACCACATTTTGTCCCGAAGCAGCGACATCAATAAGTAGATCGACCAAGTGATCGTCTAACAAATTAACCTCATCAATGTATAAGAATCCGCGATTGGCTTTGGCTAACAAGCCGGGTTCAAAGGCCTTCTCGCCAAGCGTTAAGGCTTTTTCGATATCCAAGGCCCCCAGCACCCGATCCTCGGTCGCGCCCAAAGGAAGATCGACCACCGGAACGGGGCGCTGCTCCGTTTTGGGTTTGGTTTTTGATTCCGCACCACAGATAGCACAGAGACCTGCCATGGCCTTGGGATCACATCCATACGCACAGTCTTTCACAACGGTCATGGTGGGTAAGAGTGATGCGAGACCTCGAACCGCAGTTGACTTCCCGGTGCCGCGATCTCCCATGACTAATACACCGCCTATACTTGGCTCCAATGCAGCCACCAAAATAGCAAGCTTCATATCCTCTTGTCCCACAATGGCTGAGAAGGGGTAATTACGGGTCATGCAAGCGCTCCTTGAATAAACTTTATTGGTTTGTCGCCAAATTAAGGTTAAATATAAGGCATCTAACGGGCAATGAGCCCAATTGAGGAAAAACGATGAGCGATAAGACCCCAAAGAGCATTAAAAGCGTTGAAGAGCGCATCGAGTCTTGGTTTATTCCAACCGGCAATCTGTTTGTTTCCTTATTTCATCGAATTGCCCTCTTTGCAATTGGTGCGGCTACCGTATGGGCTGCTGGGATGAGCTTTCTGGAAATGATGCATAAGCCCTATGCATCAGTCCAAGACTTACTCCTCCTATTTATCTACTTAGAAATCGGTGCAATGGTCGGGATTTACTTTAAGACCAATCACATGCCCGTGCGCTTCTTGATTTATATTGCGATTACCGCAGTCACACGTCTCATCATTGATTTAGTTGGCACCAAGCATGAGGCGGACATGGGGATCTTGCTGATGGGTCTCACTATTTTGGTCTTAGCGCTCGCCAATGCATTAGTGCGTTATGCCTCCAATAAATTTCCCAGTAAAACCGATCATCCAGGCGGTGATTAAACGTGAGTCCTGCTGAGCAACAAACCCGGATTGATTTAGCGGCCTGTTATCGCCTATGTGCGTTCGAGGGCTGGGATGATCTCATTTATACCCACATCTCTGCAACGGTTCCCGGCGAGCCTAACCATTACCTGATCAATCCCTTTGGCTACCAGTTTGATGAAATCACCGCATCGAATTTAGTGAAGGTCAATACCCGAGGTGAGATTGTGGATCCCAACTCACCTTACCGCGTGAACCCCACCGGCTTTGCGATTCATGGGGCAGTACATCGCGCCCGCCCCGATGCGAACTGCGTGATGCATCTACATAACACCGCTGGGATTGCAGTATCCGCGCAGGAGAATGGTTTGTTACCACTCTCACAGCATGCCATGCGCTTTATGGGGCATCTTGGTTACCATGATTACGAAGGTGTTGCCCTCACCGAATCCGAAGGAAAACGCCTGACTGAATCCCTGGGTAAACACCCTGCCATGCTATTGCGTAACCACGGCACGCTCACCGTAGGTCGTACCATCGGCGAAGCCTATGTGGTGATGGCTACTCTGATTAAAGCCTGCGAGATTCAGATTGCTGCTCTATCGAGTCCACAACTGCATCTACCCAAGCAAAGTGTGATCCAAAAAGCCGCCGATGAATTACATGATGGCGGCGCCGAAGAGGGAATACTAGAGTGGCCCGCGCTACTACGAATGCTCGATCGCTTTGATGAGAGCTATAAAGATTAATTCATTAACTTAATAACAAATCAAGGAGTTGATATGCCCACATTCAATGTACAGATGTTTGAAGGAAGAACGGTTGAACAAAAACGGAAATTTGTTGCTGAGGTAACTCGAGTCACTTGCGAGACCTTGGGATGTAGCCCCGGATCGGTTGACATCATCATCACCGATGTGAAGAAAGAGGACTGGGCGACTGGTGGAAAGCTATGGTGTGATGCAGATTAGGTATGAACCGCAATACGCAAGCCAAGCGCTTGCACCACTCGATATACCGTATCGAATCGAGGCTTCGAGCGAGGGCGCAGGGCCTTATAGAGTGCCTCACGTGTTAGGCCGCTAGACTCTGAAATAGCTGTCATCCCCTTCGCTCGCGCAATATGTCCAAGGGCAGCCGCCAGCTCTGCATCATCACCCTCAGCAATTACTTGATTTAAATACTCTGTCATTGCCCGTTTACTTTTCAGTAATCGGGCAATGTCGAACTCACGAATATCATGCTGTTTGTTTTTAGGATTTTTCTTCATCATATTTACCATCGCCCAGTATGGTAATCGAGCAAACCCTCGAAGGCCACCCCATATGAACATGGGGGAATTACTTTTAGAACTTTTTACCTAATGGTGTTGATTTTTCTCTAAGAAGAACTCCGCCTGCGCTAAGGCTTCCTCTGCATCCAAGCCCACAATATCGGCCTGCACCTCCTGCTTGAGCTCGGGTCTTGCATTAAAGATAGGGCCGCCTACCATCACCCCAATCGTTGGATTCAGCGATTCAGCTTTGAGTAAGTTGATAAAGCGGTGTAAGGCTGGTAGTTGATCCTCGGTACTGACTGAGAGCCCAACTAAATCGACATGCTGCGTCTTCACGGCAATGACGATATCGGCTTGCGTTGCCGCTAACTCACCCCACACCTTCCATCCGGCTCTTCGAAAGAACTCTGAAACCATAAAGAGTCCTAAGGTATGCTGCGACCCTGGCAATGGAACCAATACCGCATGTGGTGCTTGATCGTCGGTGCGCGCGAACTCCTGAAACAGGGGACTAAAGTCATAAATCAATTGCTTGATACGCCAAATACCAGTAGTAACTTGAGTAAAGCTAGCACTGTCCTCCACCCACATCACGCCTAAGCGTCTCGCGACTGGAGCTAATAAACGAAGGTAGATTTCATCGAGGGGCACGCCTTGTTCGT
>JBDLUB010000018.1:0-9801 GCA_039805525.1 Pseudomonadota bacterium
ACGTTCTAAGACATATACATCTTTGAGGGCCGCCTGAGAGAATAATTGATTCAATTGATGGACTAGGTAGACCGATCGATGTTGCCCGCCTGTACAACCAACTGCTACGGTGAGATAGCTACGACCATCTTTCAAATAGTGTGGCAACCATTTTTCGATATGTATCTGAATATCGGTGAGCATTTGTGTGACCTCAGGAAACTGACACAAATAGTCGGCCACTGATTGATCTAAGCCAGATTGGTCGCGTAGAGCCGCTTCATAGTGTGGGTTTGGGAGACAGCGAGCATCAAACACAATGTCTGCCTCACTGGGCACGCCACCTTTGAATGCGAAGGACTCGAATATCAGGGCTAGACCAATAGGCCGTTCTTTTAATTGATCAGCGATCCAGTGTCGCAGTGTGTGGGCAGGAATGTGCCCAGTATCAATTTGTTGAGCTTCGCTTGCGAGAGGAGCGAGTAATTCTCGTTCCCTCTCAATTGCATCAATTAAGGTGGTTGATTGCGTTGGGTGGGAGAGCGGGTGACGACGACGCGTTTCCGAGAAGCGCTGGACTAAGGTATTCGTATCTGCGTTCAAAAATAACACATCAACCTGATGCTTGTGGCGCAGCTTTTCCAGAAGCGCAGGTAATTGAGAGATCGACTCACCGCGTCTCGCATCAACCGCAATTGCAATATGCTGACGTTGTTCGCCTTCCATGGTCTTTACTAATTGCTCAATTAATGACACTGGTAAGTTATCAACGCAATCGTATCCAGCATCCTCAAACGCACGTAAGGCTACTGATTTTCCTGAACCAGAGATACCAGTAATGAGTTGGATGCGCATCTTATAAGAGACGGCCTTGGGATTTATTATGTTCGCTGTCGAGATTCATTTGATTGCGTTGACGCTCAATAAAATCTTTGAGGGTATCAATGCCTCTCAGTTGCAAAATGGTGTTGCGAACAGCGGCTTCAACGAGAACTGCTAAGTTTCGTCCAGCAGCTACCTGAATTTTCACGGTGCGAATTGGGGTATCAAGAACTTCGACAAACTGAGATTCAATCGGCAAGCGTTCGAACTCACCATCATTACGACGAACCAACTGCACAATTAAGCGGAGTTTCAACTTCCGTCGAACCGCGGTTTCGCCAAAGATCGTCCGAATATCAAGTAAACCTAAACCACGAACTTCGAGAAGGTCACGCAAAATCTCTGGGCAGCGACCTTCAATGTAGTCTGGCCCAAGCCGGGTAAAGTCAACCGCATCATCGGCTACTAAACCATGCCCACGAGAAATTAATTCGAGGCCAAGCTCGCTTTTCCCCAAGCCAGATTCACCAGTAATTAAGACGCCAAGGCCCAAGATATCCATAAAAACGCCGTGCATCGTAATGCAAGGCGCCCCAATTTTTGTTAAATAAAATCGGAGATGATCAATAACCTCCGCAGCAGACGTATTGGTGGCAAAAAGGGGGGTAGAGGAACGTTGGCAATAAAGTTGTAGTTCCTCATCTGCTTTGCAACCATCGGCCACAATAATGCAGGGTGGCTTGCTGGCGATCAAAGAAGAGATTTGGGTTTGACGTTCAGCACTTGGTAGTTTGGCGTGATAGTCAATCTCTTGAGTTCCAAAAATCTGAATTCGGCTTGGATGAATCATATTTAAATGCCCAACCAAATCAGAGGAGGCCGCCGCAGACTTGACGGCATCGGCATTAAATTTTCTGTCAGCGCCCTCAAGGCCGCTGATCCAAGACAGCTTTAAGTCTCCAATATTCTCATCGAAGATCTGTTGCGCTGTGACGTCTTCCAGTAAAAGTTGCTGGCTCATTGCAAAGCCTCCCAATCACAAATCAAGTCCCTAACTTTCTCAGGATCGGTCTCATTTTGCAACTGGTCAAGGGTTTGGGGGCTGGTAAGGAGCCGAGCAATGACTGCTAGGATCTCAAGATGCTCTTGGGTGGCTTTCTCTGGAACTAGGAGAAAAAGGAGTAGCGAAACCGGGTTGCCGTCTGGGGCCCCAAACTCAATAGGAGTTTGAAGCCTAAAAAGAGCCGCACATGGCTCTTCTAAGCCTTTGATACGTCCATGGGGTATGGCTACACCCAATCCAAGGCCAGTTGAGCCCAGAGCCTCCCGGGCATTCAAGAAACTTAAGACAGTCTCAGATGGAATTCGAAGTTTGGTCGCAAAATACTGACCAGCATTTTCGAATGCCTGCACCTTGTTAGAAGCTTGTACATTCAAATTAATGCTGTCAGTGGTGAATAGGCGACTAAGAACACTCATGACCCCTGATTATAGGGGGCAGACTTAGCTTTGCAGTTGATGTTTATCGTGATGGTGATCCTGGATTCGCTCTTTGTGCTTAATGACCTGTCGATCGAGTTTATCGATAACAGCGTCCATTGCGTGATACAAATCTTCGTGATGCGCCTGAGCAAATAACTCCTTTCCCTTGAGGTGAAGGGTCAATTCAGCCGTTTGTCTCAATCCTTTTTCTTTTGCTTTATCAACCATGAGAAATACAGAGGCATCAATTACATGATCAAAATGCTTACGAATTCGTTCTAAACGATTTTCTAAGTGGTCACGAATGCCCGGGGTAACTTCGAGATGACGGCTGTTGATGCGTAAATTCATTACAAACCTCCATGGTGAAAAGCTACAAAGATGATTTATTCAAATTAATGAAGACATAGGGTGTAATTATTTGAAGACGGTAGTCCCTTGAAAAAATAGAATTAAAGAAAATACACTGATATTTCTAAACTAATACGTGACCCTTCTTTAGGTTATCAGTGATTTGATCCAAATCCAATTAATTCAATAAAAACCTTATATAAAAGTAAGATTTATTGCTATGCGGTATTTCTTTTGAAATTTTTTGTCAAGAAAAGCAAAGGCTTACATGCGGAAGTTTTCGCCCAAATAAACCCTTCGAACCGCATCATTTTGAATAATTTCATCGGGTTTACCAGCAGCCAGAACGCTTCCCTCGCTAATAATGTAGGCGTGGTCACAAATGCCGAGAGTCTCGCGCACATTGTGATCGGTGATTAGAACCCCGATTTGGCGGTCTCTTAGAAAGCGGACGATCCGTTGGATTTCGCCTACAGCAATGGGATCAACACCAGCAAACGGCTCATCGAGCAGAATAAATTTAGGAGAAGATGCAAGTGCTCTGGCAATTTCAACTCGTCGCCGCTCGCCCCCTGACAGGGAAAGGGCTGGATTATTGCGTAAGTGACTAATTTGTAATTCGCTCAGCAACTCATCTAAACGGGCCTGAATTTGTTTTTTGCTTAACGGCTTACCATTGGTTTCTTGAAGCTCTAATACGGCTTGTATATTTTCTGCCACATTTAGTTTGCGAAAAACAGAAGCCTCTTGAGGTAAGTAAGATAGGCCCATTCGAGCACGTTGGTGGATAGGAAGATGGCTAATTTTCTTTTGATTTAAACGAATATCCCCACCATCGAGCGGTACCAAACCAACAATCATGTAAAACGAGGTTGTTTTGCCTGCACCATTGGGTCCCAACAAGCCAACGACTTCACCGCTCGCTACCTCAATACTGACATCGCGAACAACCGTACGAGAGCCATACCGCTTTTGAAGCGATGTTGCTTGAAGAACAGAAGGGGCGGCGGAGGTCATCTTATTTAACTAGCACTTTCTTTCTGGGAGCCAAGATTGCTCTAGATTGCGGGGGACTACTTAGATCTAGCTTTTGTGGTTTGATCCGATAACTTTCTTTAACATCTTCATATTCAATCTGCCAACCTTGGAGTTGATCGAGCATTTGCATATTGAGTAGGCGCTTGACGGTAGCGTTACCAACTAACAAAAGCCTTTCCTTCTGATCATCATAAAGAATATCTTTGGCAATGCCTTGCATAAATTCGTCTTGAAGCGTTTCGCGACGTTGGCGCATTGAGGCTGGCAAATTAGACTTACCGTTCAGATCAATCATTTGATAGCCTTCTGGGGTGACTAGGACAAAGCCGCGCTCACCCGTACCGACCATGCTGCCGCGCACTAGAAGAACATCACCGGTTAGCGTATATTTTTGCTTTAGATCATCCAGATCAACTTGATCGGCATTAATGATCAACGGCTTGTCTCGATCAGCCTGATTAGCATTGGCGGACAGGGATAGCGCACTGAGCGTTAGGATAAAAATCAGGATTCTCAATTACGACCCTTTTGCTCAGTAGGTTCAATTCGGCCGCGCACTTGCCCTTTGAGGCTGGCGCTGTGATCGACGTTATTGAATATTCCGCCACCACTTGAATTCATGATCGACATTCCCTGTTGAAGCTCTAATGGCTTATCGGTACGCACAATATCATCATTAATTAAAACCTGGAAGTGGCTTGAGCGGGCAAGTAATTGGGGTGAAGCCTTGCGATTTCCCAAGGCTTCTTGCGCTGGACGAAAAATTTCACCATTCTCATATAGATCTAAGATCGTTAAATCACCATCAATATGCCCACGCTCAGCTCGAACCGTGACAGGTGTTCCCTGATCCTGAAAGATACGAATCCGCGGGCGCTCTAGATCGATCGATGCATCATCTTCATAGTGAATTAGTTTTCTTCCTAAAACACGGTATTTGGTTTGTCCTTGCTCATCGAGATTGGATAGGCTTGCATTCTTAAGAATGTAATCTGGGACGTGTTGAGGCACGCGTGCTAGTGCAAGTGATTCAGGCGGCGCACTGCGCTTGACTAACCAGAAAGTGGCTAAAGTTAGCGAGCCCATTAGTAAAAAGGGCAGAATACGCAATAAACCGCGTACCACCCATAGATAAACAATTTGCCGAGAAAGTCTCATGAAAAGTTTGTCTTAGTCTTTGGCTTTGGCCAGTAGCGAATCGTAATGCCCTTGGGCTTTGAGGATTAAATCACAGGCTTCACGAACAGCACCAAAGCCGCCTTTAGCCTGTGTCACATAGTGGGCGACTTGACGAACCGCTTCGTGTGCTTGGGCAGGAGCAATCCTCAAGCCCGCAGATTGCATGATCGATAAGTCAGGCCAATCATCCCCCATCACTGCTAGGTCGATGGCAGGATTAAACGCAATTCGTTGTTGTAATTCTAGAAGTGCTAATTTTTTATCACTTACACCAGTAAATAGATGCGTGATACCTAGTTCATCGCAACGCCCAAGCACCATTTTGGAATGGCGACCGGTAATGACCGCACATTCAATTCCAACGCTTTGAAGAAGTTTGATACCAAAGCCGTCCTGAATATCAAAACCCTTTATTGATTCTTTACCTTCTGGCCCAAAAAAAACCTGACCGCTAGTGAGAACGCCATCGACATCAAGCACCAATATACGAATCTGAGTCGCTCGTTCGAGCGCTTGAGGATAGTTAGTGAATGGGTTTGTGGTGTGTGATTGAAGAGTCGGTGCCATCAATTAAATTACCTTGGCTGCAAATAGGTCATGCAAGTTGAGGGCACCCAGTAGGCGTTTTTCAGGATCAGCCACAATTAAGTGATTGATGCGATGCTGTTCCATCATCGCGATGGCTTCTTCAGCAATTAAATCAGGCGGTATGGTTCTTGGATTAGGGGTCATGGCATCCGCGAGACTAATAGAGTCGATGCTTACCTGTTTTTCAATTAGGCGCCGCAGATCCCCATCGGTCAGAATACCTAATACTTGATTGGTGTCATTCACAATCACGACCAAGCCCATCTTTTGACGACTCATTTCACCAAGGGCTTGTGCAAATGATGCCTTTACATTGATTTTGGGAGTACTTGAGTGATCGCGCATCACCTCTGATACATGGGCGATTAATTTTCGACCCAGTCTTCCGCCGGGGTGAGAGCGCAAAAAGTCTTCCGCTTTAAAGCCTCGTGCATCTAATAAAGAAACAGCGAGTGCATCACCCATAGCAAGCGCTGCCGTCGTACTGGTAGTTGGTGCCATATTAAGCGGGCAAGCTTCTTTATCAACACTAATATCAAGGTGTGCGTCTGCCAATTTAGCAAGTGAGGAATTAGGGTCCCCTGTTAGTGCAATTAACTTTGCGCCAGTTCGTTTAATGATGGGGACAATTGTGAGTAATTCTTCGGTTTCACCGGAGTTTGAAATCGCTACGAATACATCGTCACGAGTGACCATGCCTAAATCGCCATGACTTGCCTCGGCGGGATGAACAAAAAATGCGGGAGAACCGGTTGATGCAAAGGTAGCAGCAACTTTGCGCGCGATGTGACCTGATTTACCAATTCCAGAGACAACAATCCGGCCGCGGCATTGTTCGAGAAGATGAACCGAAAGTAGCAAGGCCGACTGTCCCTCTTGGGCCAAGCGATCCCGCATTTTGCGAATCGCGTCAGCTTCCAAATCAAGGGTGGTGCAGGCTAATTCCAGAGCGCGTTGGTTCTTTGCATTCATGGGGATAAGTATATGCTGACTACCCCCTTGCGGGATTTAAAGCCCAAGTTTTTCGAGATCTTTTTTCTTAATGGGGCTGGGATTGGCCTGCTTTTTAAGGAGGGGCTTTAAGTATTTTCCGGTGAAGCTAGAAGGGTGATTTGCGACCTCTTCAGGAGTTCCAGTTGCAATAATTTGACCACCGCCGGCGCCCCCATTCGGTCCAAGGTCAATTAACCAGTCGGCGGTTTTGATCACATCCAGATTGTGCTCGATGATCACCACGGTGTTCCCTTGCTTTTTCAAGGTATGAATCACCTCAAGTAGTAGTTTGATGTCATGAAAATGCAATCCCGTCGTTGGTTCATCAAGGATGTAAAGGGTCCGTCCCGTATCTCGCTTGGAGAGTTCTAGCGAGAGCTTGACACGCTGGGCCTCACCCCCCGAAAGGGTGGTGGCACTTTGGCCAAGGCAAACATACCCCAAACCAACATCGAGCAAAGTCTTGAGTTTGCGTTTAACTACCGGAACGGCTTCAAAGAATTCATGAGCTTGCTCTACCGTCATTGATAGGACCTCATGAATGTTCTTGCCTTTGTAGCGAATATCCAAAGTCTCACGGTTATAGCGCTTGCCATGACACACATCGCAGGGCACATAGACATCCGGCAAGAAATGCATTTCGACCTTTAGGACACCATCGCCTTCACAGGTTTCGCAGCGGCCACCTTTGACATTAAATGAGAATCGACCCGCTTCATAACCCCGTTCACGAGCAGCCGGGACCCCAGCAAAGAGCTCTCGGATGGGAGTGAATAGGCCGGTATAGGTTGCAGGATTTGAGCGTGGTGTGCGGCCAATAGGTGATTGATCCACATTGATCACTTTGTCGAAGTGTTCAATACCGTCGATATGATCATGCTCTGCTGGTTCAGCGCTCGACCCATAGAGATGTTGGGCAACCGCATGATGCAAGGTATCGTTAATCAAGGTTGATTTACCAGAGCCAGATACGCCAGTGACACAAGTCAATAAGCCTACGGGGATGTGCGCATCCACTTTTTGCAAATTATTACCACTCGCACCAATGATGCTTAAAAAGCGCCCATCATGTTCAGTGCGTTTTTGGGGAACCGCGATGCTTTCTTGGCCAGATAAGTAGGCGCCTGTTAATGAATCAGGATGACGTTCGACTTCACTTGGAGTTCCAGTTGCAACAATTTTTCCACCATGCACACCCGCCCCAGGTCCAATATCAATCACATAGTCTGAGGCCCGAATCATATCCTCATCGTGCTCAACAACTAATACGCTATTGCCAAGATCGCGTAGGTGTTTGAGGGTTGCAATTAAACGATCGTTATCGCGCTGATGTAAACCAATCGACGGTTCATCGAGAACATACATCACACCGGTTAGTCCAGAGCCAATTTGCGAGGCAAGTCGGATTCGTTGTGCTTCACCACCCGAGAGGGTATCAGCACTGCGTTCTAAGGATAAGTAATCTAGACCCACGTCATTTAAAAAGCGCAAACGCGAGGCAATTTCTTTGATGATTTTGTCAGCAATTTCGCGTTTAGCACCCTTTAATTGGATGGTATTGAAATAGTCTTGAGCTTCACGCAAAGGCAGGGCACTGATTTCATAAATAGCGTGCGCTTGCTGACCATCGCCCACTTTAACAAAGCGTGCCTCCTTGCGTAAACGGGTACCGCCGCAATCTGGGCAAGCCCGAATATTTTGATAGCGCGCTAATTCTTCTCGAACAGCCGAAGAGTCAGTTTCACGATAGCGCCGCTCAAAATTAGCAAGGATTCCCTCAAAAGCGTGTTCGCGCACAACCGAGCGACCCTTCTCATTGAGGTACTCAAACGGAATGGTTGTATCACCGGATCCATAGAGGATTAGATCCTGCGCTTTTTTGGGCAATTTCTCAAAAGGCTTTTCAAGATCAAAGCCACCAAACTTCGCCAAGGTTTGTAGAAGCTTGAAGTAAAACTGGTTGCGGCGATCCCAACCCTTGATGGCCCCTGCTGCGAGCGACAAGTCAGGGTGTGCCACGACCCGTTTAGGGTCAAAGAAGGAAATGTGGCCGAGTCCATCACAGCTGGGACAGGCGCCCATCGGATTATTAAAGGAAAACAGACGGGGCTCAAGTTCTTGCAATGAGTAAGAGCAAATGGGGCAAGCAAATTTGCTCGAGAAGATGGTTTCTTCCCCGGTGTCCATATTGACTACCATGGCCTTGCCATCGGCGAGTCGTAGAGCGGTTTCAAATGACTCGGCAAGCCGTTGCTGAATATCCTCCTTGACGCGAATTCGATCAACCACGACTTCAATTGAGTGCTTATCATTTTTCTTGAGTTGCGGTAGACGATCAGCTTCAACGATCTCGGCTTTGGCGGCGTTACTCGTGCCACCGCCAGAGCGAATGCGAAAACGCACAAACCCCTGAGCTTGGAGATTTTCAAATAAGTCAACGAACTCACCTTTGCGTTCACTCACCACAGGAGCCAAGATCATCAGTTTGGCATCGGCTGGCATTGCCATAACCGTATCAACCATTTGCGAGACGCTCTGTGCCTCAAGAGGTAAAGCATGATCTGGGCAGTAGGGGGTGCCCGCCCTCGCGAAGAGTAGACGCAAGTAATCATGAATCTCAGTGACAGTGCCAACGGTTGAGCGCGGGTTATGGCTAGTTGCTTTCTGTTCGATGGAGATTGCGGGAGATAAACCCTCAATTACATCCACATCGGGTTTTTCCATTAACTGAAGAAATTGGCGCGCATAGGCTGAGAGTGATTCAACATAGCGACGCTGTCCTTCGGCATAGAGCGTATCGAAAGCCAAAGAGCTTTTGCCAGAACCGGATAAGCCGGTCAACACTACCAGCTTCTCGCGGGGGATATCCAGATTGATATTTTTTAGATTGTGGGTTCGGGCCCCACGGATTTTGATTTCGTTATTCATGATTTTTCAGCGTAACTTGTTAATATAGCCTTTTCCCATGAACTCTTCCGAATTACGCTCAACCCTTGCCCTTGCCGGTATCTTTGGCTTGCGAATGCTGGGACTTTTCTTGCTGTTACCCGTTTTCTCCTTGCATGCCAAGGATTTACCAGGGGGAGAGAATGCATTATGGGTCGGTTTGGCCCTTGGAATTTTTAATATTGTTCAGGCCTTTTTCCATATTCCCCTGGGAATTCTTTCGGATCGGGTAGGTCGTAAGCCGGTCGTTTTATGGGGATTGAGTTTATTTATTGCTGGCGCATTGATTGCAGCCAGTCGCGATGATTTGTTGTGGATTGCCATTGGGCGAGGACTCATGGGGGCAGGAGCAATCTCTGCCGCAGTGTCTGCTTGGGTGGCGGATTTAACGCGCGAGCAAGTGAGGACTGCGGCAATGGCGAT
>JBDLUB010000019.1:0-9736 GCA_039805525.1 Pseudomonadota bacterium
TCCAGAGCCGACCAGTACACCAATTCGCTCTGAATTTTGATCAGTTACCTCAAGGCCACTGTCTTTGATAGCTTGGGTTCCAGCTGCAATCCCATAATGAATGAAAGTGTCCATATGCCGAGCCTCTTTGGCAGAGATGTACTCCTCGACATTGAAATCCTTAACCTCACCAGCGAAATGCACACTAAGTGCTGAGTGGTCAAACTTAGTGACCGTGGCAATACCAGTCTTGCCCGCAATCAGGTTATCCCATGCGGTTGCAACTGAATTACCAACTGGTGAGATCAGACCTAAGCCAGTGACCACCACGCGTCGTGGTTGATTTGATACGGGCACGGCTTAGCCTAGATACGAATTAAGCCTGTCCAGCTTTCGTTTTTGCGAAATCAATCGCAAGCTGTACAGTGGTAATTTTTTCGGCCTCTTCGTCTGGTATCTCAATACCGAACTCATCTTCTAAAGCCATTACCAATTCAACTGTGTCAAGAGAGTCTGCGCCAAGATCGTTCACAAAAGAAGACTCATTTTTGATGTCTGCTTCTGGCACGCCTAACTGCTCAGCCACAATTTTCTTAACGCGTTGTTCAATGTTGTCCATTCATTCCCTCCGGGACTTGTTAAAACGAATTACAGGATTTTATCAGTTTGTTTGTGACACCGATCATTTGACGGGAGACTCAAGCCAGATATAGGCCACCATTGACATGGAGGGTATTTCCGGTGATATAGGCGGCCGCGGGCGAGGCCAAGAAAGCAACTGCTTGGGCGACATCCTCAGGGCTACCTAAGCGTGCCAGAGGAATATTGGCCTTCAGGCTATTTTGCTGATCCTCGCTTAAAGCACGGGTCATATCGGTATCAATAAACCCGGGGGCTACGCAGTTAACAGTGATATTGCGGCTGCCAATCTCGCGTGCCAAAGCCCTGGTCATGCCAGCGACCCCAGCTTTAGCAGCTGCATAGTTTGCCTGACCAGCGTTACCCATATGCCCAACAATTGAGGTGATATTAATAATCCGACCAGATCGAGCCTTCATCATGGGTCGTAAAACAGCCTGTGATAGCTTAAATACCGAACTCAAATTGGTGGCAATCACATCGGACCACTCATCTTCCTTCATGCGCATCGCTAATTGATCCTTAGTAATGCCTGCGTTATTGACCAAAATATCAATGCGCCCAAATTGCTTGACGATCTCCTCAATCATTGCATCACAGGCCGCTCCTTCTGTGACATTCAAGACTTTGCCAATACCTTTAGAAGCGCCCAATCGCTCGGAGATTGCATTCGCACCTGACTCTGAAGTTGCGGTACCGATCACGATTGCCCCACAAGATGCCAATTCAGTGGCGATTGCTTGTCCGATACCGCGTGATGCGCCGGTTACTAGTGCTACTTGATTTGTTAAATCGAGATTCATATAGATTTCGGGCTCAAATTAGGTTTTTAACTGTTGCAATGCATCCATCAAGCTTGATTCGTCGGTAATTGCCATGCCTTGAAGTCGATCATCAATTCGTTTCGTTAATCCGGCTAGCACTTTACCGGGACCGCACTCGACAACCTGAGTAACTCCACGATCAGCCATGGCACGAATAGTTTCTTGCCAGCGCACCGGCTTTGCCGCTTGACGAACTAAGGCATCTTTGATTTGTTCTGGGGTCTGGAGAATAGATACGTCCACATTATTAATCACCGGCATACAAGGCACATGAAATTCAATGTTCTCCAAATAAGACTTCAGCTTTTCAGACGCAGGTTGCAAAAGCGAGGAATGGAACGGAGCGGAGACTGGGAGGGGTAGAGCACGCTTGGCACCAGCTGCTTTAAGTAGCTCACATGCCTTAGTAACTGCCTCGGTCGCACCGGCAATCACAATCTGGCCGGGGGCATTGAAATTAACGGCCTCAACAACCTTGCCGCACTCACGACTTGCAAGCGCACACACCTCGATCACTTGCTGATCATCAAGCCCCAAAATTGCTGCCATGCCGCCCGTGCCAACTGGCACCGCAGACTGCATCGCCTCTGCACGAAATCGCACCAAAGGTAAGGCATCTTTAAAGCGAATCACTCCGGCAGCAACCAAAGCTGAGTACTCTCCCAAGCTGTGACCGGCAACTACGCTGGGCTTGGGTCCACCAGAAGCCAACCAAGCTCGATAGCAAGCAACGCCAGCGGTCAACATGACAGGTTGAGTGTTTGTAGTTAAGGCTAATGCCTCAGCAGGCCCTTCTGCAATTAACTTACCAATGTTTTCACCCAGCGCATCAGATGCCTCTTGCAGCGTGGCATGCACTTCTGTTCGCGAAGCTAGGGAATTAAGCATCCCTACCGATTGCGAGCCTTGACCTGGAAATACAAATGCAAATGTCATATCAATTTTTTCTCATTAATAGCGCAATACAACTGCGCCCCAAGCAAAACCACCACCGACCCCCTCCAGCAGAATATGCTGACCACGCTTGATTTGACCCGATCGAATGCCATGATCGAGCGCCAAGGGAATCGATGCTGCTGAAGTATTGCCATGTTCATGCACCGTGACAATCACTCGATCCATGGACATTCCCATTTTGCGTGCTGTTCCTTCCATAATGCGAATATTAGCTTGGTGAGGGACGAGCCAGTCAATTTGCTCAGGCTGCATATTGGCTTTTTGCAAAACTTCATGGGCAACCTGCTCTAACACCTTCACAGCTAATTTAAAGACAGATTGACCATCCATACGTAAAAAGGGAACTCCTTCAATCCCGCCGCAGCTTGCTCGTCCAGGGACGCACAAAATGTCACGTTGACTGCCATCTGCATGCAAGGCACTCGCTAAGATTCCAGCCTGATCAGAGGCTTCGAGCGCAACAGCACCCGCTCCATCGCCAAAAAGTACACATGTACCGCGATCCTTGAAGTCCAAGATTCGAGAGAACACTTCAGCCCCAATGACCAAAATCTTTTGATACATACCAGCACGAATAAACGCATCCGCCGTGCTCAGGGCATATGAGAATCCAGCGCATACCGCCTGCACATCAAATGCAGCACAACCATTCGTTAGGCCTAATTTATCTTGAATCACGCATGCGGTGCTTGGAAAACCGCCTAGGTGATCGGGGGTTGAGGTCGCCAAGATGATTAACTCAATGTCATCAGCATTCCATTGCGCTTCCATAATCGCGCGCTGCGCTGCCTTGACCGCCAAATCGCTTGTTAACTCATCGGGGGCGGCAAAATGCCTAGCTGAAATACCACTGCGGGTTTTAATCCAATCATCACTGGTCTCAATACCCTCTTTGGCCAAACGGTCCACCAAATCCTGGTTACTCAGCCTCAATGCGGGCAAGTAACTACCTGTGCCAGCAATCCGAGCAAATCGACCCATACTCATGAGGACCTCAATGTAAATGACTCAGCAATTTTCTCAACCATGCGATTCTTGGCGGCATCGTATGCACGCTCAAGTGATACCTTAAAAGCAAAACGATCGGCAGAGCCATGACTTTTGATGACACAACCCTTTAGGCCCAACAGAACTGCACCGTTGTAGCGCCGATGATCTACCCGTTGGCGAACTCTTTTCAACGGCAATAGAGCAGCCAGGCCCATTAATTTGGTTAGTAAGGATCGATTAAATTCTTCGCGGATCATGCCACTCATCATTTTTGCTAAGCCTTCGCTAGCTTTCAAAACAACATTGCCAACGAAGCCGTCGCAAACCACAATATCCGTGGTTCCCCTGAAGATATCGTTACCTTCGACGTTGCCATAAAAATGCAATTGGCTTTGACGCAATAGTTCCGCAGTTTGTTTGACCACCTCATTACCCTTAATGACCTCTTCGCCAATGTTCAGTAAGCCAACAGAAGGCCGGGGGTTTCCATTCACCACCCGCAACATCACATCAGCCATTTGCGCAAATTGTAAAAGGTGGATTGGCTCACAATCGGCATTTGCACCCAGATCAAGAACAGTAGTGCCCTTTCCCAACTCATTCGGTATCGCTGTTGCAATTGCAGGTCGATCAATTCCATCCAAGGTTTTTAAGATATAGCGGGAGATTGCCATCAACGCGCCCGTATTACCAGCAGAAATGACAGCGTCTGCCTTGCCATCACGCACCTGCTCAATAGCGACGCGCATGGATGAGTCTTTCTTGCGACGCAAAGCAACTTCAATGGGGTCGTCCATTAATACGATTTCGGAGGCGCCAACAATTTGAAAGCAGGCCAGTGAGTTTGGATTACATTTGCGAACCGACTGCTCAATCGCTTTGGCGTCGCCAATTGCAACAATCTTAGCGTCAGGATGATCTTGCAGAAAATCGCAGCAGGCTGGGATGGTCACTTCCACCCCAAAATCCCCGCCCATAGCATCAACTGCCAGAGTGATACTCATTGGATGTGTATAAAACGTCGATTGTGTTTATGAAAAAAGCGGCCTGAGCCGCTTCGATCAAACAATGAGGAATTAGTCGTTCTTCGTTTTAACGACTTTACGACCACGGTAGTAGCCATTAGGGGATACGTGGTGGCGCAAATGGGCCTCACCAGTAGTGGACTCTACTGCAATCGCTGGTGCAGTCAAAAAGTCGTGCGCACGATGCATGCCACGTTTCGAAGGGGATTTTTTATTCTGTTGGACGGCCATAATGAACTCCTAAGCAAGGCGCAATTCTAGCATAGAAAGTGGTAAAAACCCGCATTCACCAACAAAATGGTGGCTATTTCTTGAGGTTTTTCAGTACCTTAAAGGGATTAGGCTTTTCCAAGTCGGCCCCTACCTGCCGCAATTGACACTGGCCGACCGGGTGTTTGGGGGCGTGAGGCAGTGCCAGCAAAATCTCATCCTCGATCGCTTCAAGCAAATTAAAGTGGGTTGAGGCGACCATTGCCTCCTCATCATCTCGATCCATGGGGAATTGATCTGCCTCTACTTCCGTTCTTAAAAAAACGTAGGTCCTTTGTATTTCCAACTCTAATGCCATGGGGTCTAAGCACCGTTGACAGGCAATCGCCATCCGCCCTCGAATCTTTATCTCCATGCACGGCCGATCATCGCGATGCCAACCTAAAATTTGGCAATCAAATCCATCACCTGGGCTTACAGAGGCTGATTCTGCTAAAAGTCTTGGAAAATCGGCAAGCCCGATAAATCCCTCGCCTTGGTAAGAGACAGGCGCTAACATATCAACTCTAAGCAAGGAACTGGGGTTGATTTCTAACGATTGAATTGGGTAAAGCGAGTTCTGTGTCATCCGATCGACAATTTGTAATTCATTTAAACCATTGACATTATCAAACATCATTCAATTACTCATTCATGCCGTCCGCCCCCACCCTGATTCTCGCCTCCAGCTCGCCTTATCGACAACAGCTGCTTCAAAGACTTGGGGTGCCATTTGTAGCGATTGCACCTAACCTAGATGAATCCCCCCTGCCCAGCGAGACTCCCAAAAATCTCACGCTTCGGTTAGCACAAGCAAAAGCGAAGGCGATCGCATCCTTGCACCCGAACGCTTGGGTGATTGGCTCCGATCAAAGCGCTGATTTAAATGGTCACATGATTGGCAAGCCAGGTTCGCATGCTGCTGCCTTAGCTCAACTCAAACAAATGCAGGGTCAAGCAGTTGTTTTTCATACATCGCTTTGCCTTATCGGTCAGAGTTTTTGCAAAACAATCCATGTCCCGACGACTGTTCAATTTCGTAATCTACCCGAGCAGGTTTTGGACCAATACCTCCACCTAGAGAAACCCTATGATTGTGCTGGTAGTGCTAAATCAGAGGGTATGGGAATTATTCTTCTCGAAAAAATTGAAAGCGAAGATCCAACAGCACTGATTGGTTTACCTTTAATTGCCTTGACAAGCCTATTTCTTGAAGCGGGAATTCCTCTACCTGCGACACAAAAATCTTAATAGCATGCAAATTGGTAACTTATATTTGGTACCCAATACATTAGGTAGTGAAAACCGAGCAGCGCAACTCCATCACGTCATGCCAGCCGAGAACCTTCGGCAAATTGCCAAGATCAAGTATTGGATTGTGGAAGACGCAAAAACAAGTCGTGCATTTTTAAATGCCGTTCATGAAATCGAACCACTGCATCATTCATTACAAGAGATGTCGATGCAAGAGTGGCGCGGCCCTGACCGCAAACATACCTTAAGTCTTAAACCGGAGGAATTGCTTGCTCCCATTCAAGCGGGGCATGATGTGGGCCTGTTATCAGAAGCAGGTGTTCCAGGAGTTGCTGATCCGGGCGCAGAGATTGTCCAAGTCGCACATCAGTGGGGGGCCAAAGTTAAGCCCTTAGTCGGCCCCAGCTCAATCTTGCTTGGGCTAATGGCAAGCGGTCTTAATGGTCAGTTGTTTCAATTCAATGGATATCTTCCTGTTGAAGCTGCAGAGCGTTCAAAAAAACTCAAGGAATTAGAGGAGAGCTCTAGGAGGCGCCGCGAGACCCAAATTTGGATTGAAACTCCCTATCGAAACAGCGCAATGCTACAAAGCTGCTTGAGCTCGTTATCTCTCCAAACGCGACTCTGCGTAGCGATCGATTTAACTCTAAGCAGTGAGTGGGTGTGGACAGGGTCAATTGAGTCATGGCGCAAGCGCTACACCAAACCTGAAGGCCTCTCCGATCTCATCAAAAATAGACCTGCTATTTTTTTGATGCTGGCTTAGCTTTAACGGATCTCCGCGCTTCGCGATAAGGCCTTGCTAATCGCAGCGCCGGTCTCCGCCCCAAAGCGCTTCGCGACACGCTCAGCAAAATTCTCTTTTAAGGTGTACTCCACCACATCGGGTGTTTTTAAAAGATCGCGTGCGACAGAATCAACCGTGCCATAACCATCGACTAATCCCAACTGAACTGCCTGTTCGCCATTCCATACGCGACCCGAAAAAATATCTGGATCATTCTTTAAGCGCTCACCACGACCCTCTTTCACAACAGTAATAAATTGCTGATGGATTTCATCGAGCATTTTTTTAACCATCTCGACTTGCTTGGGATTTTCTTTAGAAAATGGATCGAGCATACCCTTATCCGACCCTGCTGTAATCAAGCGTCGCGAGATGCCCATCTTATCCATCAGTCCAGTAAATCCAAAGCCGCCCATGACAACTCCAATCGAGCCAACAATACTGGCTTTATCCACCAAAATCTTGTCTCCGGCCACCGCCACATAGTAACCACCGGAAGCACAAACATCTTCAACTACGACATAAAAGGGTTTATCGGGATACAGGCCGCGTAAACGTTTGATCTCATCATTAATCATGCCGGCTTGCACGGGAGAGCCGCCTGGACTATTGATGCGGAGTACTACCCCGGCAGCCTCTTTGCTTTCAAACGCGGCGCTTAATGCTGAATTAATGTCCAATGCATTTGCGACCGAATTCGGTGAGATCTCACCCTCAATGCTAACGAGTGCGGTGTGTTTGCCACTGCCCCCACCACCAGGTAAACCAATGTCAAAGATTTGTGTGACCAGGCCCACCAAAACAACCAAGGTCAAGATACGCAGAATGGCTCGCCAACGTCTCGCCTTGCGATTTTCTTTTAGGTTCTCAAGCAACAGATGCTCGAGGGCACTGCGCTCCCACTGCGCATTGGAATTAGATGACTCGGGGGTTTGATTCATACACTTAGCTCGCTTTACTTAATTCGGCAGGATCTTGGAGTGGTTGATGCAAATTCTGCATCAACCAGTTTCCCAAAGTTTCTACATTATCAAAGCAAGCCAAAGAATTTGCAGACCTCAGGGCATCGGCCGGGTGGGCGCCATAAGTAACCGCAATAGCATCCACTCCAGCCGCTTGGGCCATCTGAAGATCGTGCGTCGTATCGCCAATCATGAGCATTTTACGAACTGGAACTTGAAGACTATCCGACAAGTCCATCAACATACCTGGGTGAGGTTTGGCGAAGGACTCATCCGCAGTTCGTGTGTCATGAAATAGATGTTCTAACTGATGATGACGCAACGATCGATCGAGCCCGCGTCTAGGCTTACCGGTTGCCACCCCCAACATAAAACCCTGGGTCTTTAAGCTCTCAAGCAAGTCTCGCATGCCCCCAAAAAGATGCAACTCATGATCCTTTGCTAAATAGTGATAGCGGAAGCGATCAACGAGCGCTGGAAAATGCTGAGGGTCGATGGTTGGCACGACACGTCGCAGTGAATCATGAATACCCAAACCAATCACATAGCTCGCAATCGAGTCCTCTGGTACCGGAAAATCCAGGTCTCGACAAGCCTGTTGAATGCACTGAACAATCGTTGGCGTGGAATCCATAATCGTGCCATCCCAGTCCCATACGATTAACTCATAGCGACGTTCGTTTGTCTTCAATTAATCTCTTTCGGTTGTTGCGTTTTAGCCAAAAAACGGCTATCCCATTGTGCGAGAAAATCATGAAACCGTTTTGGCAGATCGGCTTCAATACGCATTTTCTCTAAAGTTTTGGGATGCGAAAAGACTGCAAGATGTGCATGCAGAAAAAGTTGTTTAACCCTCAACTCCTTATCGCCAGCCTCCAACCCATATTTATCATCTCCCACGATTGGGTGTCCAATTTTTTGCAAATGCACCCGTATTTGATGCGTTCTCCCGGTTTTTAACTGTGCTTCAACCAATGTAAAACTAACGCTATCACGTTGAAAGAGTTCCGTAACCCGAATGTTAGTGTGACTTTCTTGTCCTTTTGGATCCACCCGAACCCGACGCTCACCGTTCTCTAGTAAATATTTCAACAGGGGAAACTTTAACTGCTTCGTGCCAGTCATTGCATCCATTGCACCATGAGCAATTAAACGATAACGCTTATCAGTTAAACCCTCCCGAATCTGCCGATGCATTTCCAGAAGTGCGCTACGCTTCTTTGCCATGATCAGGATTCCCGAAGTATCTCGATCTAAGCGATGAACCAGCTCCAAAAATGAATTCTCTGGCCTTGCCTTACGAAATAACTCAATAGCCCCTAACTGAACACCCGAACCTCCGTGGACCGCCAGACCGGAGGGTTTATCAATCACTAATAAATATTCATCCTCAAACAAAATGGGGATATCCATTGACAGGGTTTTAGCCTGAGCTTGCGAGATGACTTGATCCAATTTCTTAGGTTCAGCCAATCGAGTAGGGGGCAAGCGAACCACATCGCCCTCAACCAGACGAGAGCTTGGCAATGCCCTCTTTTTATTAATCCGCACCTCGCCTGAGCGAATAATTCGGTAAATATGGCTTTTTGGAACCCCTTTAGCCCACCTTAATAAATAGTTATCCAGCCGCTGACCGGCAAAATCAGGTCCCACGGTTTCCAAAACAGCTGCCAAAACCTTGGTTTTCGGGGTCTCCTTGCCAGAGATACGTGGTTTTACGGTGGGTTTTGTGGATTTATTCATCGGATTACCCCCATTGTCGACCGTTTTGTGTCCTATAATCAAGGCTCTAAGTCATTGATGACTAAGAATTTGAATTTCGGAGCTTGGAGTCGCCCATGAATAGACTCCCGGGGTTGCTCCTCTCCCGTTTTAATGAGGCGCAAGGGTTGGCGTGATATTTGCCGCGACCCCCGAAAGCAGATGACCGTTTTTAAAACGAGCGCCTACATTGAGAACTAAAGGACATCTCTGTGGCGAGCGTTCATGTGAGACCTAGGCCAATTTGATTGGTATTTTTCCTATTTAGGAACTTTATTTGTCTCACCCCAGTACTCTGGGGATTTTCCT
>JBDLUB010000020.1:0-9679 GCA_039805525.1 Pseudomonadota bacterium
CGCTGGAGATCCTGCAGCACTTTATCGATGAGATCAATCGCGCCCAACAATCAATCCACATGGAGTTTTACATTTGGTCATTAGGTGGTGATGCTGACCGAGTGGGGGAGGCCCTGATTGCTGCATCCAAGCGCGGAGTGAAGTGCCGTGTTTTGCTTGATTCATTAGGAAGTTCTAGCTGGTTTAAATCAGCTTGGCCTAAGCATTTTGCAAAAGCCAAGATTGAGGTGACCGAAGCTTTACCGATTCAGTTTGGTCGTTTTCAGTTTCGGCGCGCTGATCTGCGCTTGCATCGTAAGATATTCATCATTGATGGTGAGACAGCATGGACTGGCAGCATGAATTTAGTTGATCCCCGAACCTTTAAGCAGGACTCTGGGGTTGGGGAGTGGGTCGATGCCATGGTTCGTATTCAGGGGCCGGTTGTTTCTCAGTTTGAGCTCACCTTTTCATACGATTGGAGCGTTGATAACCCAAGGGTGATGCACTTTAGCGATCGCGACGGTCTCAATAAAAAGCCTGCTGGTAAGGCTTTAGCTCAGGAGTTTTCATCGGGACCAGTCTATCGAGACGATATCCTGTATCAAGTTTTGCTATCTGCCGTATTAGACGCACGTCAAGAGCTGGTGATCACTACCCCATACTTTGTGCCGGATGAGGGTCTAGTACAAGCATTAATGGCTGCTGTTCACCGTGGAGTGAAAGTTAAGCTAATCGTGCCGCGCTTAAATGATTCAACCTTGGTTGCCTGGAGTAGTCGGAGTTTTTATAGCACCCTACTCGGTGCGGGTGTCGAGATCGCCGAGTTTAAGGGAGGCTTATTACACACGAAGAGCCTATTAATTGATGAACGGATTGCTATTTTTGGATCGGTGAACTTTGATCAGCGCAGCTTACGTCTTAATTTCGAGATCAGCCTCATTGTGTATGACCAAACCTTCTGCGCTCAACTCAAAGAGTTAACCAACAGTTATCTAAAGCGCTCACAGATCATTACTCGGATCGGCTGGGAGCGACGCCCACGGTGGCGAAGACTGCTAGAGAACACAGCACACCTGGCCTCACCATTGCTTTAAATCGCTCCAGATTTTTTTAGCTGCTGGATCGATTCCTCAGGGTGCCCTAGTTCTTTTAGGATTGCCTCGGTATGTTCACCAACCGCCGGTATTTTGTCCATGCGATATTCATAAGCAGTATTGATGCCTGGGGGTAATAGGGCGGGTATTGGACCATTGGGGGACTCCACCGACTGCCAACGTCCGCGTGCATGCAATTGTGGATGATCCCAAAACTGATGCATATCATTTAGAGAGGCATTGGCAATCTGAGCCTCCTCGAGTTTAGCCAAAACCTGTTCGCTGGTCATTGCAGAGAAGATCTTCAAGATAATCGAATTGAGTTCCATACGGTTCTCATTGCGTTTGAAGTTCTTGTCAAAACGTGGATCGGTCGCCAGTTCGGGTTGCAAGAGTACTTTCTCGCAAAACAAAGCCCACTCCCGCTCATTTTGAAGACCTAACATAATCGTTTTGCCATCGCCAGCCAAATAAGGACCGTAGGGAAAGATCGTAGCGTGGGAGGCACCAGTGCGCGGTGGAGGAGCGGCGCCATCCATGCTGTAATACATTGGGTAGCCCATCCACTCTCCAAGCGCTTCTAGCATGGAAACATCGATCACTGATCCTTTGCCCGTCTTTTGTCGCTGGAGTAGCGCTGCCAAAATATTGGTATAGGTATACATACCTGCCGCAATATCTGCAATCGAAATACCAACCTTGCTAGGAGTATCAGGTGTGCCCGTAATGGATAAGAGTCCCGCTTCACTCTGAATCAATAGGTCATAGGCTTTTTTATCCCGATACGGCCCATTCTCACCATAGCCCGAGAGATTGCAATAAATTAATTTAGGATTGTTTGCTTGGAGTGCTTGTGCGGTGAGGCCCATCCGGGCCGCTGCGCCCGGTGCGAGGTTTTGGACAAACACATCGGCGGTCTCTAGTAATTGATGCAGGATAGCAAGCGCAGAGTCCTGTTTGAGATCAAGGGTCAAACTTTCTTTGGAGCGATTCACCCATGTGAAATGGGAGGACATCCCTTTGGCGCGTTGATCGTAGTTACGAGCAAAGTCACCTGCGCCGGGACGTTCAATCTTGATGACGCGCGCACCAAGATCGGCTAATTGACGCGTAGCAAAAGGTGCCGCAATGACGTGCTCGAGCGCAACGACCGTAATTCCGTCTAGGGGCCGCATCACTAGAAAGAGCGTGGTAACCCAAGCAAATGCTCGGCCACATAGGAGTAGATTAGGTTGGTCGAGATTGGGGCGACTTGATAGAGTCTCGTCTCTCTGAACTTACGTTCGACATCATATTCGCAAGCAAAGCCAAAGCCCCCATGCGTTTGTAAGCAAACATTGGCAGCTTCCCAGGATGCCTTAGCTGCTAAATACTTAGCCATATTGGACTCAGCCCCACAGGGTTCTTGACGATCAAATAGCTCGCAGGCCTTAAAGCGCATTAAGTTGGCTGCCTCGGTCTCGATGTAACTATCCGCAATCGGAAATTGAATACCTTGGTTCATGCCAATGGGGCGATCAAAGACCACGCGCTCAGTAGCGTAGCGACGCGCGCGCTCAATAAACCAATAAGCATCTCCAATGCATTCGGCTGCGATTAGGGTGCGTTCGGCGTTTAAGCCATCCAAAATGTATTTAAAGCCTTGACCCTCAGCGCCAATTAAGTTCTCCGCAGGAATCTCTAACTGGTCAAAGAAGACCTCATTGGTTTCGTGATTGACCATGTTTGCGATGGGACGCACTTCCATCCCTTTACCTATTGCCTCATGGAGATTCACAATGAAGATCGACATGCCCTCAGACTTTTTCTTGACCTCCGAAAGTGGCGTGGTGCGCGCTAACAAAATCATTAAATCTGAATGCTGAATACGCGAGATCCAGACTTTTTGGCCATTAATGATGTAGCGATCACCCTTTTTGGTGGCTGTGGTCTTTAATTTGGTCGTATCGGTTCCAGTGGTGGGCTCAGTCACTGCCATGCTTTGCAGTCGCCATTCACCCGAGGCAATCTTCGGCAAATACTGTTGCTTCTGTTGCTCAGAGCCGTGACGTAGCAAGGTGCCCATGTTGTACATCTGACCATGGCACGAGCCAGCATTGCCCCCAGAGAGATTAATTTCTTCCATGATGACGGAGGCCTCAGCAAGTCCAAGGCCCGAGCCGCCATATTCTTCTGGGATTAACGCTGCTAACCAACCCGCATCGGTCATCGCTTTAACAAATGCTTCAGGATAGCCACGTTCATGATCAACTTTTTGCCAATAGGCAGAGTCATAACGCGAGCAAAGATCGCGAAGCGCTTCGCGCATCTCCTGATATTGGTCTGGCTTTGGAATGCTAAATGTCATGATTAATTCAGTAGTTTGTTGGTGATGTCGATGGTTTGATAGGGGAGCTGATCTACTAGCCAGGCCCCAGATTTATTGCTATCAAAAATCTTTTTGAGATCCAAGGTGACATAACTGGTGCGATTTGCATAATTTGAAATGTGCCATTGTTGGTTATTAAGATCTTTGATGTTGACCCACTGGGTGTAATCCGAGACAACTTTTTCACCATCTTTGGATGCAGCTACCCCAATCGGAATATCCACATTGTTCAAAATATGACCAGTGAGCTGTACGCTCTCAGCCCGATTATTTGGAGGTGTAGCGAGTTGGCGCAAGTACGCTGCCCGAATAAATCGGGAGGGCGGGGTGTAATCTGCAGGCAAGCCCATTAGTCCACCACCTTGACCAAGCTCCGTAACATTTTGGCCATTCACGGTGACTGCGCTGCGAGCGAAATTGGTCAAGTTAATGTAATTTCGAGCATTCGTGATGTGCCAATCGTAGGTTGGGGAGTTGGTTAATACGTTTGCGACATTTTCGTGGATGCGCATTTGACCTTTAACGAACTCGATTACGATGCTGGCGCCAGTGCGATCGGTGAATACAAAATGTAACCAGGGGGGTGTTGGGCCTGAAGGTAGGCTTGAGTCATACCAAACTTTGAAGCGTGGAATCTCTTTACGTAATTCGGCGACATTGGCAAACATACCCAAAGCAAGCGTCCCAAAATCCAGAATCGAGACATAGTCCAAATCTTTAGCAGTAACAGTTTGGTACTCCGTAAATCCTGGCAAGAAGTTGCCACTCATACCTAAGCCCGCACTATTTTGACCCTCGAGCAGGGCAGGTGCGCCTGGCAAGATTCCTGGGGAGATTCCGATAACAGCATATTTGGTAATGAACTGGATCGGGGGTAACTTGAGATTCTCGGGGGCCGTAGTGCGAAATTTAGTTCCTTGCGGGATGCTATTGATGGTCCATTTCATATCAAAGGCCCACTCCATAGTGCGACCAGCGATCACAGTACCGTCTTTAGCTTGAATATTCACAGCAGTGCAAGCAAACGAACTATGGAAAAAACTAAGTAGCGTGAGACCAGCCAACCATTTTTTCATGCACATTCTCCAACTCAAGTTCAGTAATCTTGTAGTTTAATCTAGATACTTTCTTAAATAGTGGGGCCGATTGCCATGCAACAAATCCTCTCCGGTATTCGTGTTCTAGAGCTTGGCCAATTAATTGCGGGCCCCTTTGCAGCCAAGACTTTGGCGGACTTTGGGGCAGAGATTATTAAAGTCGAGTCGCCAGAAGAGGGTGACCCATTACGCAAGTGGCGCATGCTACATGAGGGAACCTCAGTCTGGTGGCAAGCCCAGTCGCGCAATAAGCAATCGATTTGCATTGATCTGCGCCAAGCAGAGGGTCAGGATATTGTGCGACGTTTAGCGCAAGACGCTGATGTTCTGATTGAAAACTTTCGACCCGGTACCATGGAGAAATGGGGCATGGGTTGGGATGCGCTACATGCGCTTAATCCGAAATTGATCATGTTGCGTGTTTCTGGCTACGGACAAGACGGACCGCGTCGGGATGAGCCTGGCTTTGCCGCCATTGCGGAAGCAACCGCTGGATTGCGATATTTAACTGGACATCCCGGGCAGGTGCCGGCCCGCGCGGGCTTATCGCTCGGTGACACGATTGCTGGCTTGCATGGCGCCCTTGGTGTTTTGCTGGCACTCTATGAACGCGATGCCAGGGGTGGTCAAGGGCAGATGATCGATGTGGCACTCTACGAAGCGGTTTTTAATTTGACCGAGAGCCTCTTGCCGGAATACAGCGTCTTTGGTGCAATCCGTCAACCAGCAGGAGGGGCTTTGCCAGGCATTGCTCCATCGAATGCCTATCCTTGCCTTGATGGCCAATACGTACTAATTGCTGCGAATGGGGATTCATTATTTAAGCGCTTGATGGATTTGATGGGGCGTAATGATTTGGGTAATGATCCTGAACTCGCGCGTAACGATGGAAGGGCTAAACATGCCGACGCCATTGATCAGGCGATCGGGCAATGGACGTGCCAACGAACCCTTGAGGAGATTCTGGCTGCTCTGCAGAGTATTTCTGTTCCCGCTGGTCGTATCTATAGTGCGAAAGATATTGCGGAGGATCCCCACTACCGTGCGCGTGGTGTGATTGAAACTATTGAGAGTGCAGACGGTTTAAAAGTGGAGATGCCGGGCATCATTCCGAAGCTCTCCCAAAATCCTGGGGAAATTCGGCATCGCGCACCGACACTTGGCGAGCATACTGAATCGGTTCTCATGAAGCACGGATTTACTGCCGAGCAGATTCAGACCTTGAAGGACGCTGGCGTACTACAGTAATGGAAGCGCTTATTCATTCGGTAATGGATTGGTTTGGTATGCCCACCGTGGGTCTACCAGCGGTATTCATTGTGGCAGCAGTATCCGCCACGCTGATACCGATGGGCTCAGAACCCGTTTTGTTTGCTTACGTCAGCTTAAATCCAGAGGATTATTGGTTGGCAATTGGTATGGCAACTCTGGGCAATACCCTGGGCGGCATGATTAATTGGTGGCTGGGTTTACTCGCACGAAATACCTATGAATCATTGCGAGGAGAAACCCATTCACGTGCGCAGGCATGGCTTGAGAAACGTGGCCCCCCGATGCTGCTCCTTTCGTGGTTACCAATCATTGGTGATCCTTTGTGTGTCGTGGCTGGCTGGTTGCGTCTGAAATGGCTACCATGTTTAATCTACATGGCAATTGGTAAATTACTTCGTTACATGACCTTAACGTGGTTGCTGACTTCCATACCCAAGTCCTTTTGGCAAGAATTGGGCCGACTCATAGGTCTATGAGAAGATAGTTGTTTTATTGGTTTAAACGAGGGCCTCAGGATGCATTTAAAAGGAAAAACCGCTTTAGTAACAGGTTCAACCAGCGGTATTGGACTGGCGATGGCGAAGGCCATGGCTGCCCAAGGCGCCAATGTGATGATGAATGGCTTTGGTGAGAAAGATGCTGCGATTGCCGAGGTCAAGGCCTATGGAGTGGAAGTGGATTATCACGGCGCAGACATGAGTAAGCCCGATGAGATTACACAGATGATTGCTGCTACCGAAAAACGCTTTGGGGCGATTGATGTGCTCATTAATAATGCGGGGATTCAGCATGTCGCAAGTGTGGAAGATTTTCCAGCAGAGCGTTGGGATGCGGTGATTGCAATTAACTTGAGTTCCGCGTTTCATGCCACGCGCTTAGCGCTTCCAGGAATGAAAGAGCGTAATTGGGGTCGCATTATTAACATTGCCTCAGTTCATGGTCTTGTGGCTTCAATTCAAAAAGCAGCATATGTAGCAGCAAAGCACGGCATCGTAGGCTTAACTAAGGTGGTTGCACTAGAGACTGCGCGTACGGGAGTGACTTGTAACGCAATTTGCCCAGGTTGGGTTTTAACCCCACTCGTTCAAAAGCAAGTCGATGCACGCGCTGAGCGCGAGAAGATTTCCAACGATGCAGCTAAATTAGCATTGGTCTCCGAGAAGCAGCCTTCGGGTGAGTTTGTGAAACCAGAGCAACTGGCTGCCCTGGCAGTATTTCTATGCGGACCGGATGCGTCAGAGGTTCGTGGCGTCGCATGGAATATGGATGGCGGTTGGACGGCACAATAATTAATCACTCTAATCAAAATAAGAAGAACTTCGTCATGCAACGAATTGTCATTGTAGGTGGTGGGGCAGGAGGGCTAGAGCTAGCCACTCGTCTGGGTGATCGATTTGGCCCCCGTAAAGGAAAGCCCGGTCGTTATTCCATTACCTTGATTGATAAGAATCGTACGCATATTTGGAAACCAAAACTCCATGAGATTGCGGCTGGCAGTATGGATTTGGGCGACCATGAAGTTGATTATATTGCTCAAGCTCACTGGCATCACTTTACCTATCGGATTGGTGAGATGATTGGTTTGGATCGCGAGCGTAAAGAGGTGATTGTTGCGCCATATAAGGATCATCTGGGAACTGAAATTACCCCACAACGCTCAATTCCTTATGATGTTCTTGTCATGAGTATTGGAAGTCTCAGCAATGACTTTGCCACACCTGGTGTCGAAGAATATGCCTTGCGCCTAGAGTCTCAAGATGATGCCAAAAACTTTCATCATCAAATGCTCAATGCGATTATTCGGGCGCAGGCACAAAGTAATCCACTATCGCCCGATCAATTACACGTGGCCATTATTGGAGCGGGGGCAACAGGCGTCGAGCTTGCTGCCGAGCTGCATCGCACTACCCGCGAAGTTGTTTCCTACGGTCTTGATCGGGTAGATCCTAATAAGGATTTAAAGGTAAGCGTAATCGAGGCAGCCCCCCGAATCTTACCGGCCTTACCGGCGCGCCTATCAAATGCAACTGAAGCCTTATTGCAAAAGATGGGTGTTGAGGTCATTACGAATAAGAAAGTAGCACGGGTGTTTCCGAAAGAGGTGCAGTTTAGTGATAACACGAGTTTGCCCGCTGAATTGATTGTTTGGGCAGCCGGCGTCAAGGCGCCTGATTTCTTAAAAGACATTGCCGGTTTGGAAACAAACCGGATTAATCAGCTCGTAGTGTTACCTACGCTTCAAACCACGCGTGACCCTGACATCTTCGCCATGGGCGATTGTGCGGCATGCCCTTGGCCGGAAGCAAATGAGGGACAGGGCGGCTTTGTGCCGCCGCGAGCCCAAGCAGCCCATCAACAAGCTTCACATTTATTTAAGCAAATCCAATTGCGTCTTGAAAATAAGCCCCTGAAACCATACCGCTACCGTGATTTTGGATCCTTAGTGTCTTTAGGAAAGTACAGCACCGTTGGCAACATGATGGGCGGCCTTATTGGTGGCAACCTCATGATCGAAGGTGTCTTCGCCAAGCTGATGTATTTGTCCTTGTACAAAATGCATGAGCTAGCATTGCATGGCTGGGCCAAAGTGAGTCTCGATACCTTAGCACGTATGATCACGCGCCGCACCGAGCCACATGTCAAATTGCACTAACTAAGTTCGGAGCGAACTTGAGCGGAGCGATCCCACAGATTAGGGATCTGCGACGATGAGTAACCTGAAACAAAGTTTTTGACAGATCCTGTTTGTAGGTCGTAAACATGGCGCTTCACAGCCCCAATGTTGCCACCATAAACATGGATGCTGATTGAGGGTTTGTCGTCAAAGGCATTCTTCACAATATGAATATCGCCAATGCTGGGACTGACTTCATCGACATCACCAGGTAAAAGCATCTCTTCGTGACCGATAGCCTCTAATTGGCCAGAAGCATTACGGGCATAGCGTTGACCTTTTTCACAGCCCCGCAACATGCCAATTAGACCCCAGACCATGTGATCATGAATTGGAGTGGCTTGGCCTGGGCCCCAAACAAAACTGACGACCGAGAATCGCTCCAGTGGGTCTGCGTGTAGCAAGTATTGCTGATAATACTGGGGATGAGGAACGGCACAAAAATCCGGCAGCCAATCATCAGTCTTAATTAACTCTTGTAATAGTGCTTTGGCTCTGGGGCGAACAATATCTTCAGCTTGACTCTGGTCGACTAATTGGGTCATTTGAGCCACAAAATGCCGTAAGGGGGCGATTTGATCGGTCAGAGCAGGATTTGTCATACGTTCATTATATGAATACTTTGGGGGTTTCCCCAGCAAGCAGTAATCGGCAAAGACCCTTAAAATATCAATATTCTATTCTTAAGCTTTAGGGGAAATTTATGTTTGACCCCATCATGTTGAGCCGGATCCAGTTTGCCGCCAACATCACTTTTCATATCTTATTTCCCACCATCACGATTGCTTTAGGCTGGGTCCTGTTTTATTTCAAGATCAAGTTCAATCGCACTGGTGAAGTCTATTGGCAAGAGGCGTATCAATTTTGGGTCAAAGTATTTGCGCTCACCTTCGCTTTGGGGGTTGTCAGCGGTATCACGATGAGTTTTCAGTTTGGCACCAATTGGCCCGGGTATATGGAGACCGTCGGCAATATTGCTGGACCGCTACTTGCTTATGAAGTACTGACCGCTTTCTTTCTTGAGGCCACGTTTCTTGGCATCATGTTATTTGGTGCAAAGCGCGTTTCACAACGGGTGCATACCTTAGCAACCTTCTTAGTCGCTTTTGGAACCACCTTGTCTGCATTCTGGATCATTGTTCTTAACTCCTGGATGCAAACTCCACAAGGCTTTGAGATGATCGACGGCCAG
>JBDLUB010000021.1:0-9628 GCA_039805525.1 Pseudomonadota bacterium
CCCATTTTTTCCCAACGACCCGTCTCTTGCCATAACTCAGCGGGTTGAACGATCGGCATCAGAAGCTCGATGGCTCCGGCGCGATTCATCTCTTCCCGAATAATGTTCTCGACTTTTCGAATTACCTTGAGCCCAAGAGGGAGATAGTTATAGATTCCGGCACTTAATTTACGAATCAGCCCAGCGCGCACCATCAGTTGGTGAGACACAATCTCAGCATCTGCTGGAGCCTCTTTTAGGGTTGCAAGAAAGGTTTGTGAAGCTTTCATGAGTGACTATAATCAAATCGTTGATTTTAAAGGATTAAAGATTAGGGACTAAAAGGTACGATTATGCTTGACCGCGAGGGCTATCGACCTAATGTTGGCATTGTGCTTCTCAATGCTCGCAACGAAGTATTTTGGGGCAAACGGATTGGACAACATTCTTGGCAATTTCCGCAAGGCGGGATTGCGCATGGCGAAAGTCCCGAGCAAGCCATGTATCGCGAACTTCATGAAGAGGTAGGCCTATTCCCACATCATGTCGAAATCATCGGGCGCACTCGTGATTGGATTCGATACGACGTCCCGGAAGAATTCTTACGGCGTCAAATCAACCAACGACAGCAACGTATTCCATATAAAGGGCAAAAACAAATTTGGTTCTTACTGCGAATGCTTGGCCAAGATCATGATATCCAGCTGCGAGCCACGGGTCATCCGGAGTTTGATGCCTGGCGCTGGCACCCATATTGGATTGAATTGGATACCGTGATTGATTTCAAGCGCGAGGTTTATCAACTGGCACTTTCTGAACTTGCTCGGTTTATCATCACCACCAACCAAATGCAACAATTAGTCTGGGGGGCGCCATTACACGCCTCGCACTCCTCATGAATCGATTCTGGCTAGTATTTCTTGCCTCATCTGCCTTAGCCCTAAGTGCTTGCTTTTCAGATCCCTTGGTCGACGGTACTGATCCTTATGCCCCAACGGTATTCAAAGAGAGCAATACCCTGATGCCGCTCAATCCGCCCAATAAAAAATACTTGGTCCCTTTTTCTGTTTCGCAAACCACCATTTTCAAGTTCGCCATAGATACAGAATCTATTAAGATTGGGAACGACGGGGTTACTCGATATATTGTTGTGATTACCAATCCCAGCGGTGGTCAAAATGCCTACTTTGAAGGAATACGGTGTGATACGTTTCAGTGGCGCCTGTATGGCACTCTTGAAACCAATCAACAATGGCGAGCTAACCCCCTAGGAAGTTGGTTGGCCATTAAAGATAATGTTCCAAATCGCTATCAGGCAGCTTTGGCTCAGGGTGCTTTTTGTAATCTGGCCACTCAAGAAAAAAGTTATGCCAAGGTTGTGAAATCGCTCGATCCTAATAATTTTCTCGGAATCATTGCTCCTGTCGGCTCTGAAGCGGAGCTACCAACCATTCGTTAATTAAGCCTTACTCAGCAAGGTTCCAATCGACTCGCCCTGATAAAGGCGTACTAATACATTGGGCTCACGGCCAGATGCAATCACGGTACTTGCCCCAGTCTGCACCGCTGTTTTAGCTGCTAACACTTTCGTTAGCATTCCGCCCTTACCTAAATCACTTCCGGCTCCTCCGGCCATCCGCTCTAATGTAGGGTCACCTGCGATTGCAAAATCAACCATCGTGGCAGTGGCATCTTTACGAGGATCAGCGGTGTATAGCCCACCCTGATCCGTCAAAATGACTAGGGCGTCAGCGTGAACCAAATTAACGACGAGTGCCGCTAAGCTATCGTTATCACCAAATTTAATTTCATCGGTGACAACCGTATCGTTCTCGTTAATGATCGGCACAACGCCTAAGGATAGTAGTGTTTGCAAGGTTGCTTTCGCATTTGCATTGCGCTCCGCATTAGCCAGATCAGCATTGGTTAATAGAATCTGTGCGGTATGTACGCCAAACTTAGCAAAACAGGATTCATAAACTTGAACCAAACCCATTTGCCCAACTGCTGCAGCTGCTTGCAGCTGATGAATTTCTTGTGGACGGACAGCCCAGGCTAAGCGCTGCATTCCCTCGGCAATTGCACCGGAACTCACCATCAAAACCTGGCAGCCCCGCTTGAGCAAATTGGATACCTGCTCAGCCCAAGTAGCAATCGCAGTTCGATCTAGCCCTTCGCCATTATTGGTCACCAAGGTAGATCCAACCTTGACAACTATTCGTTTTGCTTCTGAAATCGTTTTTTTCATTGTATTACTCGTCTAAAAAACGGGGGTCTTCAGCGCGCTCTTCTTCTAAGTCGCGGTCTTTACGAAGTCCGTCCAAATAATCTTGAATCGCATAACAAAGGCGATCACAACCTTCACCAGTTAGAGCAGAAACCTCAAATACGGGACCCTGCCATTCAAAGCGTTGTAAGAAGTCTGCGATGGTTTGTTCGCGCACCTCCGGTTGCAGCATATCAACCTTATTCAATACAAGCCAACGTGGCTTTTGATACAAAGCCTCATCATATTTACGCAGCTCATTGACAATCGCTTTGGCATCGGCAACTACATCGACGTTTTCATCAAAGGGAGCGATATCAACCAAATGCAAAAGTACGCCTGTACGTTGCAGGTGCCGCAAAAAACGATGGCCTAGACCAGCGCCCTCAGCAGCACCCTCGATTAACCCTGGAATATCTGCAATCACAAAGCTACGTTCATTGCCAACCCGTACCACCCCCAAATTAGGATGCAAAGTGGTAAATGGATAATCAGCAATCTTGGGGCGCGCATTGGATACAGCGGTAATCAAGGTGGACTTACCAGCATTAGGCATTCCCAATAAACCCACATCGGCCAATACTTTTAATTCCAACTTTAATTTACGACGCTCACCTGGTTTGCCATTAGTCTTCTGACGCGGAGCGCGGTTGGTACTGCTTTTAAAGTGAATATTGCCCCAGCCACCAACGCCCCCTTGGGCAAGACAAATTCGCTCACCATGTTTGGTTAAGTCGGCAATTAACTCATTGGTTTCTAAATCAGCAATAATGGTTCCGACTGGCATCCGTAACTCAATATCGTCACCAGCGCGGCCGTAGCAGTCGGATCCACGCCCAGGTTCACCATTTTTAGCGGTGTGGGTTTTGGAATAACGATAATCAATCAAAGTGTTGATGTTGCGATCCGCAATCGCATAAACGCTGCCCCCACGACCGCCATCGCCACCATCTGGGCCACCAAACTCGATAAATTTCTCGCGACGCATTGAGGCACTGCCGGCACCACCATTGCCGGCAATCACTTCAATTTTGGCTTCGTCTATGAATTTCATAAATAAAAAGGCCTCGCAATTTGCGAGGCCTGTTTCTGTTGATTAATTTGGTTTAAATAAATCTCAGTCAGGCCGCTTATGAACGAGGCAATACTGAAACTTGCGCTTTCTTCATTGCGCCTTTAACTCCAAACTCTACTTGTCCATCAATCAAAGCAAATAAGGTATGGTCTTTACCCATTCCAACATTGACGCCGGGATGAACTTTGGTACCACGCTGCCGAATAATAATTCCACCAGCATTGATTGCTTGACCGCCATAGACTTTCACGCCCAAGCGTTTTGATTCTGAATCACGACCGTTGCGTGTTGAGCCGCCGCCTTTTTTCTGTGCCATCTTTCTCTCCTAACTCAGGCCTTAATCGACTTAATCAGAATCTCTGTGTAATTCTGACGATGTCCCTGATGTTTTTGATAATGCTTACGACGACGCATCTTAAAGATTTTCACTTTATCGTGACGTCCCTGGGAGACTACAGTAGCCATCACAGCGGCACCATTAACCAAAGGATCGCCCACTTTGAGCGATGCGCCCTCGCCTACGGCGAGAACTTGGTCAAGAGTAATGTCGCTGCCGATGTCCGCTGGTATCTGTTCTATTTTCAATTTTTCGCCAGCGGCAACTTTATACTGCTTGCCACCGGTTTTTATGACCGCGTACATGGTTAAACCTCTCAAAAAATACTGCAAATAATTACAAATCAACTTAATTCGCAGCATGATTCCTTTAAAAGTCTGTGACTTACAGAAAATCTGCCACTTTGAGCTGAGCCAAGTATTATATCTTGGATGAATAACACTGTCAAAAACAATCACTTAGGGCAAATTTTGGCCCCCATCAGCCCTGATTTACAGGCTTTGGACGAGGTCATTCGCCGTCGACTTGCCTCCGAAGTGGTTCTAATTGACCAAATCTCGTCTTACATCATTCAATCGGGGGGGAAACGGGTCCGCCCCGCTCTTCTTTTATTAATGGCTAAAGCTTTAGCGGATGGCAAGGAAATTCCCCATGCATTGGAGCTAGCAGCAGTGGTTGAGTTTATCCATACCGCCACGCTGCTCCACGATGACGTTGTGGATGAATCCACCATGCGCCGGGGTAAGCAAACCGCCAACGCCGCCTTTGGAAATGCCGCTAGTGTTCTCGTGGGTGATTTCTTATACTCGCGGGCTTTTCAAATGATGGTTGCTCCTAACGACATTCGGGTGATGCAAATCCTTTCCGATGCTACAAATACGATTGCGGAAGGCGAGGTCTTACAACTTCTAAATATGAATGATCCCGAGGTTGATGAATCGAGTTACCTCCAAGTGATTCGCTATAAGACCGCAAAATTATTCGAGGCATCCGCTGAGCTCGGCGCACTGCTTGCTCAAGCAAGCGATATCGAACGCGAACTCGCAGCAGCATTCGGGCGCCATATTGGCACTGCCTTCCAACTAATGGATGACCTTTTAGACTACACCGCAGATCCCAATGAAATGGGTAAGAATGTCGGTGATGATTTGCGTGAAGGTAAACCAACCCTCCCACTGATTTATCTCATGGAAAAAGGTAGCGCAGATCAACAACTACTAGCTCGCGAAGCGATCTCGCAAAACGAGGAGCTTCCAGATGATGTATTTGATCAAATCCTACAAGGTATCTTCAGCTCTGGTGCCTTAGAGTACACCCAAGATGCTGCGAGGCGCGAGGTGCACTTGGCCCTCAATACAATTAAGGATTTCCCACAAAATCCAGCTAGCGAATCCTTGCGTGCCTTATGTGAGTACTCGCTAATTCGTCAGGGATAAAATAGTCAACACGGAATGTAGCGCAGTCTGGTAGCGCACCTCGTTCGGGACGAGGGGGTCGGAGGTTCGAATCCTCTCATTCCGACCACTATCTCCCAACCGTCTTTTGCCGAATCTCTTTTGCCGCTAGCCGCGCAGCTTCAGCTTCAGAGCGCAAGGTTTCAATTTCCTGCTTGGATAAACGCTCAATATTCATGTAATCGAGTTTCCAGCGAGGATCCTCACTCCAGCGTAAAGCGCTTTGCACGGTGGTTCGCGGCCCCGGAGCAAACTCAAGTACATCAAGGGCTAAGTCAAAAATAATTTGCTGCGATTGTGGGTCTTGAGGTCTTGCTACTGCATTGCCTAAGGGAAAATCATTAAATACAAAGCGCGGAACACCACAGTACTCCACAATATCTTTAGCGGCACCAATAATGATTGTTGAAATACCTGCCTCCTCAAGAAAGCGTGCTAACAATGAAATACTCTGATGGCAAATAGGACAATTAGGTATCAACACAACGACGTCCACCCCATCGACTTGGCACATTTGCAGAATGCGGGGTGCATCGTTTTCTATGGTGTGGCGTTGGCTTCGGTTAGTCGGCAAGCCGTAGAATCGATCTGCTAACTTTCGAATTCGTTGCTCGGCCACTGCCTGTCTAGCCGCATTCAAGGGAAACCAGCAGGCCATCTCAGATAAATTCGCATGCTTTCGATCAATTCCAACATGCGCAATCCGTAAATCGGGATCAATCGTGGTTGGAATTGCATAGGGCTCATAAAACTTTGCCTGTGCGTTGTATGGAGCACCGGGTCCCTGATCTCCCCTTGAAGGATCATAAGGAACTGCGGTTGTAATTAAAGCCAATGTCGAAGCTTTCAATGGCTTTTTTAAGGGTGTAAATGGCACATTGCTGTAATGTGCCCAAACATACGGATTGTCATAACCAAGCGCCAGATAGTACGAGCGCGTACGTTGCATATATGGAATTGCACTGTCGAACTCAGGCGCAAATGACAGTTCTGGCATTTTTAGAGTAACTCAGTGGTAATTGATAAGATCATGGTAATCATATACAAAGGAGAAAGATACTATGGCTCAGTGGATACGCTATACGCATCAAGGCAATGTTGGGATTGGACAATTACAGGGTAATCAAATTGCTGTTTATGCCGGCGATTTATTTGCTAACCCCAAAGCAACCGGAGAATTCCTCAAAGTTGCGGATGTCACGATTGAGATACCCTGCGTTCCAAGTAAATTCATTGCCCTAGTGGATAACTTTCATGCCTTGGTAACCAAGCTTGAGCACACTGTTCCAGATGAGCCTTTATATTTCTTAAAAGCAAGTAATTCTTATTTAGCAGCTGGACAAACCATCCAAGTACCGAAATCCTATGCTGGAAAGGTTATTTATGAAGGTGAGCTTGGGATTGTGATTGGGACAAAATGCCATGGGGTGAGCGTTGCTGATGCCGCTCAGTTCATTTTTGGCTATACCTGTGTCAATGACGTCACTGCCATCGAGATTTTGAATCGCAACCCAGGTTACGCACAATGGAGCCGCTCAAAGAGCTTTGATACCTTTGGCGTGTTTGGACCGACCATCACAACCGATGTGGATCCCATGGGCTTATCGATTAAAACAATCCTTAACGATCAAGAACGTCAAAACTATCCAATGAGCGACATCGTTTTCACGCCCGCCCAATTAGTCAGCCTAATTTCACAAGACATGACCCTTTTACCAGGCGATGTGATTGCCTGCGGAACCTCCGTGGGCGTCGGTTCCATGAAGCCAGGCAGTCAGGTCAGTATCGTGATCGATGGCGTTGGGCGCCTTGATAATCGCTTTGAATAGTTAATATCCAGCGGCTACAGGTAATACAAGATTTCCCTTGGCATCCTGCACGTTTTGATCTAAATACTTGGTCAAGGCATAAACGGTATTTAGGCAGGGTGTCGGGGTTCCTGTGATCTCACCCAACTCGATTACGGAGCCCAACAAAGCGTCAATTTCCAATGAACGACCAGCCTCTAAATCTTGCAGCATGGAGGTTTTGTGTTTGCCTACTTTTTCAGCACCAGCGATACGTCGCTCAATATCGACACGGAAAGTAACGCCAAGCTTTTCAGCAATCGCTTGCGCTTCGGCCATCATATTGCGCGCCAGTTCTTTCGTTAGCGGAAAGCGACAGATGCCTTCCAAGGTACCGTGAGTTAAAGCGCTAATTGGGTTGAATGTGAGGTTACCCCAAAGCTTTAGCCAAATTTCGGCGCGAATATCATCCAAGACGGGTGATTTAAAGCCTGCAGCACCCATCACATCTGAAATTTTCTGAATACGTTCCGTGGACTTGCCATCTAACTCGCCAAGCGGAAAACGTACACCCTCGACATGTCGAATAACACCCGGGCCTTGCGTAATAGTCGCCGGATATACAACGCAACCAATAATATTATCGGGATTAATCGCTCGCATGACAACACCACCTGGATCAACCGTATCGACGGGATGGTCCTTGTACTTGCTATTGAGTTTCTGAAAATACCACCATGGAATTCCGTTTTGCATTGGAATTAATATGGTGTCGGGCCCTAGTACAGATACTAGATCATCAATAACTGGTTCCACTTGATGAGCCTTCACTGCCAAAATAATGACATCCTGTTTTGGCAAACCACGTAGATTTTCAACAGCCTTTACCTTGGCAATAATGGGCTCAGGATGCTCATCTGTAATGAGCGCGAGCCCACGCTCTTCAATTGCTCGCAAAGTAGCGCCGCGCGCCATTACTGTTACGTCGTTACCAGAGTTTGCCAACATGACTGCTAAATAGCCGCCAATTGCGCCGCCACCACCAATGACACAGATTTTCATGAACACTCCAATTTAAATATGATGATTGACAATAGTACGATATTTTTTAGGGCTATTTGGATTCCCTGATCACCCCTCAAGTCAAATTCAACAAAAAAATCCTCTCGCTTTGCAGCAAACTTCTAAAAAAGATCGACTCTTTTATAAGACTTAGCCGCCACTGACACTTTTAATGAATCGCTAATCAAATTTGATCGTTAAATAAGCGCAGATCTTGATCAGTTTCAATACCTTAGACCCCGTTAAGTCGATTTCAGAAGGGGAGCAAATCCCCACCTATAATCAGGGCTTGCTGGTAAAGGGCTCTAATGGGGTGGTCTAAAAACCATCCAATGATCAATCTATTTGTCGAAAGAGGAAGGTGCGATGCTGCTTTGGTTCGTAATTGCTTATCTCGGCATATCAATTGCAATTGGCCTATACGGGGCCACTAAGGTACACAACGCAAAAGACTACATTACAGCTGGCCGGAATTTGCCTATGGCTTTCGTTCTGGCGATGGTCTTTGCTACTTGGTTTGGAGCCGAGACCGTTCTGGGTATTTCAGCAACCTTTTTGGAGGAGGGGTTCAGAGGGTTGATATCGGATCCTTTAGGGGCATCAATCTGCTTGATTCTGTTTGGGCTAGTTTTTGCAAAACCCCTATACCGAATGAATCTAATAACCCTTGGTGATTATTTTCGAATTCGCTATAACCGCCAAACCGAGCTTTTGATATCGATTTGCATCATTGTGTCCTACCTGGGTTGGGTGTCCGCTCAAATCTCGGCATTGGGTCTCACTTTCAATGTGTTGTCTAACAATCTCATATCGATGAGTGATGGCATGCTGATTGGCGCTGGCGTTGTTTTGGTCTATACCTTATTTGGCGGTATGTGGTCAGTGGCGCTCACTACCTTTGTACAAATGATTGTGATTGTGGTCGGGCTTTTATTAGTTGCCAGTAATGCTTCTGATCAAGCTGGTGGAGTTGCTACCGTTATTTCCAAAGCCAGCGCAGAGGGTAAATTTAATTTTTTACCGACACTGGACCCAATCGATATGCTGGGTTGGATTGCGGCATTGCTAACCATTGCATTAGGCTCCATTCCACAACAAGACGTTTTCCAACGCGTCAATGCCGCCAAGAGTGAATCGATTGCAGTATTGGGAACGGCTTTGGGTGGAGTAGCTTATTTCTTTTTTGCAAGCGTTCCGCTTTTTTTGGCTTATACCGCCATCATCATTGATCCGCAAATGGTCAATCAATTTCTAGCAACCAATTCTCAGATGATCTTGCCTACCCTAATTCTCAATCATATGCCGTTTTATATACAGGTTATTTTTTTTGGGGCACTGATCTCGGTCATCATGAGTACCGCGTCTGGGACCTTACTTGCACCTTCAGTTACCTTTACCGAAAATATCCTAAAGGGCTTTTATCATCACATGACGGATAGGCAATTCCTTTGGGCAACACGCTTAACAGTATTTGTATTTACGAGCATTGTGACCTTTTATGCGATTGCGACCGAGACTAAAATCCACACCATGGTTGAAAATGCTTATCGCATAACGCTAGCAGGTGCATTTGTACCTCTGGTTGCTGGCTTATTTTGGAAAAAAGCAAGCGATCTTGGCGCTTTACTGGCGATAAGCTTTGGCCTAACCACATGGCTCTTACTTGAA
>JBDLUB010000022.1:0-9476 GCA_039805525.1 Pseudomonadota bacterium
AAGATTTGATAGGCGATGCCAGGACGATCTGGTACATCAATCACAGTGATCTTGGCCTCATCGCGTGCAAATGCGATTCCTGAGATAACAGCGGCTTCCATGGTGGTGTCCTCTTCAAAGGTAATTAAAGTACCCGACTTCATTTCTTGATCAAGCGGAATCAGTGGATCAGTAAGCGATGACAACACACGGGTCTTCACTTTGTACTTACCAGCAAACTCCACTGAGCGTATTTGCAAGACCTTAGAGCCAAGGCTTGCCATTTCCAGCATCTCTTCAAAGGTAATCTGATCGAGGCGACGCGCGTCCTCACAAACGCGGGGGTCAGTGGTGTAAACGCCATCCACATCGGTGTAAATTAAGCACTCATCAGCCTTGAGAGCGGCAGCAACAGCAACTGCTGAGGTATCTGAACCACCACGACCCAGGGTGGTCACATTACCTTGTGGATCAACTCCTTGAAATCCAGTAATGACCACGGCTCTGCCAGCATCCAAATCTTTTTTGATCTTGGCATCATCAATACCCATGATGCGTGCCTTGGTGTATGCCGAATCGGTATGCACTGTGACCTGCCAACCCGAGTAACTAATCGCATCAATTCCTTGCTCTTGGAGGGCGATGGCCAGCAAACCAGAACTGACCTGCTCACCGGTTGCTGCAATTTGATCGAGTTCTCTGGGGCTTGGAGAAGTACTTAATTCTTTTGCGAGACCCAAAAGACGATTGGTCTCGCCCGACATGGCCGACGGCACTACCACCACCTGATGCCCTGCCCGCATCCACTTTGCAACCCGTTTGGCTACATTTTGGATGCGCTCGATGGATCCCATCGAAGTGCCACCGTACTTATGAACAATTAAAGACATATCCGTTTAACTGAATTGCAAAACCTATGATTTTACAGGGTTTTGTTTTTCTTAATCCAAATAGGACCACTCGGGCCAAACGCGTGGGCCCTTGGTCGTTAGGTGAGCAATACTTACCCCTAGCCCCTCAACGGCAATGAGGGTGCCATCGATAAATAAGAGAGGGATTTGGCGCTGCCAAGGCGGTACCCCGGCTTCTTGATACAGGTTTTTTAGGCTTTTACTGGGGCTATTGGGCTTGATCTTTAAGCGCTCGCCTCCTACACGAGGTCTACTCTCAATGCGCTTAGCCTTTTGACAATACTCCCATGAAAGTCCTGCTTGAGTAGAGCGCTCGGGAATTGGCACAAAATTCCATTGGCCACGTTTGGATCTTTGTGCAGACTCAATGCGCAAAGCATTGCGCCACGCTCGGATGGAATGCTGATCATGTAACCACTCAAATTTCGCACCGGTTCGCAAAGACCGTAGGTCACGCCACCAGGATTGCAAACGCTCCGTTGAGGGCATCGATAGTTGATTACGTTTGAGCCAATAGCGCATCACATTGGTCGCGCGTGCAGGGTCTTGCTGATGCAGAATCATCAATGGAGCAATGCTGAGTTGATTGTGATTAATCCAGGTGCGTGCGTCATGCTGCGCAAGCTGATCCATCAGCACTTGTGACTGAGCAAGCCACTGCGCACTGCGCGCTAGATTGGCAATTGCCCCACCCTGAATCTGCTCTATCGCTGGCAGAATTTTTTTGCGGATGGCATTGCGGCGATACCTCGTGTTTTGATTACTGGGATCCTCCACCCAAGACAATTTGTGTTGCTTGGCATAGGTTTGCAATTGGGTGCGGTCTTGCTCTAATAATGGTCGCCATAGTTGCACAGCTCTACCATTAGGGCTCTGTAGCTCTTTATGAGCAGGCATTCCAGCAAGACCTGCTGGTCCTGCACCTCGCAAGAGCTGCAAGAGTACGGTCTCGGCTTGATCGTGCTGATGGTGGGCAAACAATAAATGATCGAGTTGATGTTGATCACAAAGACTCAGCAATGCCTCATAGCGCGCTTGGCGTGCATGAGCCTCAATGTTTGCGGTGATTGGCAAATGCAATAGTCTAAAGTCAAAGGCAATCCCGTAGCGTTGGGCTAGACGCTCACAGAACAGTAACCACTCATCTGCCTGCGCTTGGAGGCCATGATGCACATGAAGCGCGTACACGACATCGTTGGGATAGGCCTTATTGACAGCATCGAGCAATACTACTGAATCGAGGCCCCCACTTAAGGCCACACCAATTCGTTTAGCTTGCGTCTTTGACTTTGACTTCTTTGAACTGGCCATAACTCATGAACCGTTGATGACGGCGCTCGAGCAGTTCTTTTTCGGATAGGTCTTCGACCTCAGAAAGAGCGCGCGCAAGTGCTTTATTCATATTGGCCATCATGGCTTCGTAATCTCGATGCGCAGCACCTACGGGTTCTGGCACGATCGTATCAATCAATTTAAGGTCTTTTAAACGTTGTGCAGTAAGCGCTAATTGCTCGGCTGCATCCGGAGCCTTCTCGGCGGTTTTCCATAAGATCGAAGCACAGCCTTCCGGTGAGATGACGGAATACGTTGAGTATTGCAACATCATCACCACATCACCCATGGCAATGGCTAGCGCACCACCCGAACCACCCTCACCAATAATGGTGGTGATAATAGGCACTTTGAGTTCGGCCTGGGTGTACAGATTGTGGCCAATGGCTTCGGATTGGTTACGCTCCTCAGCATCAATTCCTGGAAATGCGCCAGGGGTATCCACGAAGGTAAAGACCGGTAAACCAAACTTCTCGGCCAAGCGCATTAGACGCATGGCCTTGCGATAGCCTTCGGGTCGACTCATTCCAAAATTACGCATAGCACGCTCTTTTGTATCTCGACCCTTTTGATGGCCGATCACCATGCAAGCCTTTCCATTAAAGCGCGCAAGACCACCAATAATCGATTGATCATCGGCAAAGACCCGATCGCCATGCAACTCATGAAAGTCGGTAAATAAGGCTTGAATGTAATCAAGCGTATAGGGGCGCTGCGGATGACGTGCGACCTGAGAAACCTGCCAAGGCGTTAAGTTTTCGTAAATCTCTTTAGTGAGCTGATGGCTTTTTTCTGAGAGTGCCTTGAGCTCAGTGGAGATATCCACCGAGGACTCGTCTTGCACATAACGGAGTTCTTCGATTTTGGTCTCAAGCTCAGCTACCGCTTGCTCAAAGTCTAGGAAGGTGGTCTTCATGGCCTAATTTTATGTGCTTTTTGGGTTTAGCCCAAAATTAGTACTCCACGGGAATGGGGTCAATGCTGCGCCACATATACCAAGTAGCTACAGTCCGCCATGGCGCCCAATTGGCTGCCACCTCGCGGGCCTCATGACGAGTGACGGGCTCGCCACTGAAATAATTGATCGAAATCGCCCGAATTAGCCCAATATCGTCGAGCGGCAATACATTGGGGCGCATCAAATTAAAGATCAGAAACATCTCAGCAGTCCAGCGCCCAATTCCCCGAATCGAACTCAACTCCTTAATGAGCTCCTCATCGTCCATTTTGGGCCAGCGCTCGGTTTGCAGTCGTCCATGATGAAAATGATCGGCTAGGTCTCGGATGTACTCTACCTTGCGCATGGATAAACCTGAAGCTCGTAAGGCATCATGTTTGGTATCGAGTACGCGTTTGGGGGTTACCTCGTGACTTAAGGTCTCCAAGGTTCGGTTCCATACCGATTGGGCAGCAGCCACTGAAATTTGCTGCCCAACGATTGAGCGCGCTAGTGTTGTGAATGCGTCACCCCGGCTTCCCAACATTCCATCGCCGTACTTCGGAATCAGTTTGCGCAAGATCCGATCTTGCTTCATGAGCTCAGCACAGGCGTCTTGCCAATAACTTGGCTTTTTGGTTCGTAGTTTTGGCATTAGGCTCGTCGCCAGATGGTTTGGCCACCGGGCTTATCTTCCAAAATGACACCTTCGTCCAGTAATTCCTGACGAATCGCGTCCGCACTAGCAAAGTTTTTGGCCTGCTTGGCCGCTTGGCGCGCCGCAATCCGCTCTTCAATCTGCTTCTGGCTCAAGCCGGCTTTGGGCGTGCCACTTTGCAAGAACTGTTGCGGTGACTGATAAAAAAGTCCGATCGTGTTACCTAAGTGATGAAGCGTATTGAGAAGTTCTTGCTTGCGCTCGATATCCTGGGTTTTATGAATCTCAGTCACCAACTCGAATAACACTGCTAAGGCCTCCGGGGTGTTGAAGTCATCGTTCATGGCTTGCGCAAAACGGTCCTTCCAGGCAGGGTCCATCGTCTGACTTGGAATGGCAGCTTGTTCAGTAAGTGCGGTGTACAGACGGGTTAATCCGGTGCGCGCTTCTTCAAGCTGATGATCCGAGTAATTAATCGGGCTGCGGTAGTGGGCCTTGAGCATAAAGAAGCGCACTACCTCGGGATCAAACTGAGCTAACACATCCTTGATCAAGAAAAAATTACCCAAGGATTTTGACATCTTCTCGTGGTTCACACGGATATGACCGTTATGCATCCAGTAACGCACAAAGGGTTGATCTATACTACCCGATCCGTAGATCGCGCCTTCGCTCTGTGCAATCTCATTCTCATGGTGAGGAAACTGCAAATCGGCCCCACCGCCATGAATATCAAAATGCTGTCCCAATAACTCGCAGGACATCGCCGAGCACTCAATATGCCAACCAGGACGTCCCTCTCCCCATGGGGAAGCCCAACGGGTGTCAGCGGGCTCTTCGACCTTGGCGGATTTCCAGAGCACAAAATCCAGAGGGTCGCGCTTACCACCGCTGATGGCGACCCGTTCACCGGCTTGGAGCTCATCAATGGATTTGCCAGATAGCTTGCCATAGCTGGGAAACTGGCGTACCGCATAGTTCACATCACCATCTTCGGCTTGATAGGCCATCTCACGCTCAATAAGGCGACCAATCAATCCTTGCATCTGAGCAATGTAGTGAGTAGCGCGGGGCTCATGATCGGGCGATAGGAGATTGAGGGTTTTAGCATCTGCATGCATCGCATCAATGAAACGCTGAGTGAGTGCTGCAATCGGCTCTTGGTTCTCAAGCGCTCGCGCAATGATCTTGTCATCAATATCGGTAATGTTACGAACGTAGTTGACCTCATAGCCGCTGGCTCGCAACCAGCGCACCACCATATCAAACACAATCATCACCCGCGCGTGCCCCAAATGGCAATAGTCGTACACGGTCATGCCACATACATACATCTTTACCTTACCGGGCTCAATGGGCTTAAAAACCTCTTTGGTTCTCGATAGGGTGTTGTAAATCGACAGCATGATTAGGGATTGGGGATGATGGGGCTTGATTGGTGTTGAGAGGAAGGCACACGAATTTGTTAGACTGATGAGTATATCGAATGATGCGCCCTCTTAGTGATCTTCTTGCCATGACAGCCCAGCACTCAAAACACAGTTCTATTGCTTGGATCTCACGATTTTTGGGCGTGTCATTTTGCGCTCTTGTGGCTGGCTGCAGCACCACCCCACCACCCACTACTTCGGATAATGCGCCTGCACCATACCTAGGTGGCTATGGTCCAACCGAACCACCGCGTATGAGTAGCAACCCCAATCCAGAAACTGGCAATAACCAACTTTCGGAGTCGATTGCGGTGCCGTTTTTGTCATTTTTAATTATTGAGCCGGATCCGGTCATGAAAAATGCGATTCCTACTCATATTGAGAAGCTCATTAAGGAACGCAAATATCCAGAGGCCATCAAAGCGATTGACGATGCCTTAGTGAAAACGCCTCGCAATGTGCAACTGCGATTTATCAAGGCGCGCCTGCAAGTGGAATTACGTGATGTCAATGCAGCCCGTGCAACCTGGATCGAGATTACTCAGCAATTTCCGGAGTTACCTGAGCCCTACAACAATCTAGCCGCATTAGCAGCCAATCAAGGGCAATGGATTGAGGCCAGAGATTATTTAGAGCTCGCCCTCAAATTAAGGCCCGACTATGTGCTGGCCCAAGGTAATCTGGCAGATGTTTACTTGCGCCTAGCCGATCGCTACTACTCGAGTGCGAGTAAACTTCAACCCAGTCAACGTGAGTATGGGCAACGCGCTCGGGCCATTAAGGAGATCTTGAACCCGCCGCCGCCCAAATCCGGTAACCGACCCAATCCCCCGATTTCTAAACCATAAGAGAGTTATTTATGCCAAGCGTTCTTCTAAAAACTAATCACGGTGATATCACCCTCGAGCTTGATGCTGCCAAAGCACCAAAATCCGTTGCAAACTTTTTGGCCTATGTAAAAAGTGGTCATTACGATGGCACGATTTTTCATCGGGTGATTGATAACTTCATGATTCAGGGTGGCGGCATGACCGCAGGTATGAAGCAGAAGTCAACCCTCGATCAAATTGAGAACGAAGCAAACAATGGCCTAAAGAATGAACGCGGCACAATTGCAATGGCACGCACTAGCGATCCTCATTCAGCCACCGCCCAGTTTTTTATCAACGTCAATGACAATGATTTTCTCAATCACACCGCCCCTACCCCTCAGGGTTGGGGCTATGCCGTGTTTGGCAAAGTGAGCAATGGCATGGATGTGGTTGATAAGATCAAGAAGGTTAAGACTGGCAATGCTGGGTATCACCAAGATGTTCCGACTGAGGATGTGGTGATTGAGAAAGCATCGGTCATTGCCGATTAATACCTTGATCTAATCATGCAAGAGCACGCCAGCGCCCTGCTGATCTCCGATCTTCATCTCACGCCGTCGATGCCCTTGACGGCGCAGCGTTTCTTTGACTTTGTTGAAAAAGAAACCAACGATGTCGAGTCAGTATTTATCTTGGGCGATCTCTTCGAATATTGGGTGGGCGATGATGCTGGCGCGCGTTCACCATTTCAGCAAGAGGTTTTGCGCGCACTCTTTGCCTTATCAAGCAAGACCAAAACTTATTACATCCACGGCAATCGTGACTTCTTAATCGGTCCAGACTTTCTCAAGAAATCTGGAATGCAGCTGCTACCCGATCCATCCAAAGTGATGATCGCTGGGGATGAATGGGTTATTAGTCATGGTGATGCGCTGTGCACCAATGATCTGAGCTATCAGGTGTTTCGCAAATGGGTTCGCAAGCCCTGGCTCCAAAAATTATTTTTGCGGCTCCCTCTGGAATGGCGCCGTGGAATTGCCCGCACTCTACGCAGTAATAGCACTGCGAAGTATGAGCAAGCAGCGCGTTATACCCCGGATGTTGCGCGCTACAAGAGCGATGTCACCTTGGTGGCGTGTGCCAACCTGATGGGAGCCTTTGGCTCTGAGCGCTTGATTCATGGGCATACCCATTTACCGGCACGGCACCATGAAAGCATGGGTAATAAAGAATGGCAACGCTATGTACTCTCCGACTGGGATCTGGATCATCCTGAGACCGTCTTACCAAAGGCAAGTGCCTTGCGCATTGACCTCAATGGTGTGCGCTACATTGATTTGGTGAAATCTACTTAGCCGTTCTTGAGTACTTATTGAGAATGTTTGCCATTTGGGCAAAGATCCTTGGGTTAGCAGCCATAATCTCACCGCTTTCCATAAATCCTTCTTCACCACGGTAGTTTCCAACTAAGCCACCGGCCTCGGTCACAATCAGGGCTCCTGCTGCCATATCCCACGGCTTGAGTTCACTCTCAAAGAATCCGTCATAGCGGCCCGCTGCCACATAGACGAGGTCCAGAGAGGCTGCACCGGGACGTCGCAGACCCGCACATTGACGAGTCATTTCGGCGAAGATTTTCAGGTAGAGATCTACGTCTTGATCATGTCGATACGGAAATCCCGTACCGAGCAATGCATTCTCTAATTTGGTTTGCTCGGCCACTCGTAGGCGTCGGCGATCCACGTAGGCACCACTACCCTTGGTGGCAGTGAACAGCTCATCACGATTGGGGTCATAAACCACGCCTTGAGTTACAACACCGTTGACTGAAAGAGCAATCGATATGGCGTATTGTGGAAATCCATGAATAAAGTTGGTGGTCCCATCTAAGGGATCAATGATCCAAATGTGATCGGAGCCATTGGAGGCCTCGCCTGTTTCCTCTGCCAAAAAACCATGGCTAGGATAGGCTTCGCTCAGGGTCTCGATAATCGCCTCTTCGGCAGCTTTGTCCACTTCGGTTACATAATCATTATGCTGCTTGCGATCAATTTGCAATCGCTCTAAATTGAGTGATGCACGATTGATAATCGTTGCGGCACGACGAGCGGCTTTCACAGCCACGTTTAACATGGGGTGCATAATGAGTGGACAAATTAAAGAAGAACAAACTAGTCGACAAGGTCTCTAGCGCAATAACGACATTCTAAACGAATTCATTCATGGCTCAGACTCCCTTTACCCAATACAGTGACCATGTCCGCTGGATCATGGTAGAAACCAGTCATGCGGGCAATATTGGATCGGCGGCGCGCGCCCTCAAAACCATGGGCTTTGAAGCCCTGCATCTGGTTCGCCCTCGCGAACTGGCTATGCATAGCCACCCCGACGCAATCGCATTGGCCAGTGGCGCCAGTGATATATTGGCTCAGTCCAATACTCACGACATGCTCTCTTCCGGTATTCAAGGGTGTGCCGTGGTACTGGGCTTAACCAGTCGCGATCGAGAGTTTGGTCCGCCTCCATTATCTTGGGCAGATGGCCTGCATTTGCTCACCGATGCATTGCAATCGAACCGCTCGGTTGCATTGGTATTTGGTCCTGAGCGTACTGGGCTTGAGAATGAAGATCTTGCCTACTGCACCCATCGGGTCTTCCTGCCTGCCAATCCCGCCTATCCCTCATTAAACCTTGCTCAGGCCATGATGGTCTGTGCGTTTGGTTTGCGCCAAGCCCTTCTCAAAGATCCATCGCCATCGGTGATGAATGAGGAGCTCTCAGAACTTGCAGATCCTGCGGCTGTTGCTGCCATGCTCGACCATTGGCAGAAAGGCTTAGAGGCGATTGGTTATTTGGATCCTAAAAATCCTAAGAAACTGATGCCGCGTCTGCAAGCGCTGTTTGCCAGAACTCGCTTACGCAAAGAAGAGATTGATCTCTTGCGTGGCATTGCCAAACAGATGCTCCTGAGAAAATAAGGCACACGGATTACACTATCTCTATGTTGAGTTCTCTATTTGAAGATGTAGACGCCATTATTGCGCGCGATCCTGCCGCACGGCACCGGCTGGAGGTAATCACCTGCTATCCCGGTTTACATGCGATTTGGCTACATCGTCTTAATCATGCCCTATGGAATCTCGGTCTTAAATGGCCTGCCCGCTTTCTGGCCTCGCTCGCGCGTTTTTTGACCAATATTGAGATTCATCCGGGCGCACACATTGGGCGTCGAGTATTTTTAGATCATGGTCTTGGCATAGTCATTGGCGAGACCGCAGAGATTGGTGATGACACCACGATCTATCAAGGGGTAACCTTAGGAGGTACCTCGCTCTACAAAGGGGTAAAACGTCATCCCACACTTGGCAAAGGCGTGGTTGTCAGTGCTGGCGCCAAGGTGTTGGGTGGATTTACTGT